>DASQBW010000588.1:0-4873 GCA_035635015.1 Draconibacterium sp.
GATATGCGCAGATATTATTTTGAACACGAAGACTCAAAGACACCAAGTTTATTTCTATCGCAAAGGCGCCAAGACGCAAAGCATTCTGAAAATCTTAAGTCGTTAATCATCATTCGAAATTCAGTTTTTTTTAACACGAAGACTCAAAGACACGAAGTTTTACTTTTGCTCCCGACGCTGCGGTCGGGATTTGGCTGTGGCCGATTTTCAATTCGATCAGCACAGCTGTTCTCAACTTGTGCCTTTTGCCTTTCTACTTTTGCCTTTTTACTTGTTACTTTCTACTTTTTACTTGAACCGGTATTCCCGAAACCATCAGGACTACTTCGTTTGCTGTTTTGGCAATGTACTGGTTCATCCAGCCTTGCAGATCGGCAAACTTACGGGCAATTTCATTTTCGGGATGAACACCCATTCCCAACTCATTACTTACCACAAAAAGCGTCATGTCCTGATTGATAAATTTATCCCACTCTCGTTTGGCTAATTCAAGACTGGCATCTACATCGTTGTTGTTCTGATAAAAAATATTCGTTAGCCAAAGCGTAATACAATCAAGCATAGCTGTTTTCCCGGCCAAATCATGTTTACTGATTTCAATCTCCTCTTCAATAGTTTGCCACTGTTCGCCACGATCGGACTGATGGCGTTTTACCCGCTTATGAAAATCTTCGTCCCATATGCGGGCAGTTGCCAGATACACTGGTGCGTCCGAATTTTCCTCAGCACGTTTTTGTGCAAAACTGCTTTTTCCCGAGCGCTGACCGCCTGTTATAAATGTTATTTGTGCCATTCTTTAAAATTGATTCTCAAAAGTTACAAAAAATCAAACCCCCGGCACACGACCAGGGGTAAGAATATCATGTGCTTTGAGTGCCGCACTTAGGGAAGGAACTGCTATAATTATTCCTATAGCTATTTGTCTTCTTTCGGGCTGCAAACATCTTGTTTATATATCCAGGTTATTTTATCGCCGCTTTCAAGGGGCTGGTTGATGGCAATCTTTTTGGCAGGCTCGCCATTAATTTTGTAGTACCAAACACTTTGGTTCGGCACACCTTTTACACCATCAATTTCATCAACAAAAACATATTGCCCCATGGGATGTGTTTTTACTTCCGCAACAAACTGGAGGGCTTCCAAAGCCGAAAGCCCTTCTTTCCAATTTGTCTCGATTTTCAGTTTTGGATGTTTCAACGATCCAAAATCTATTTCAACAGTAACCTTTTCTCCGTTGCCGGCAAAAGCCGATAATCCGATAAAACAGGCCAACAGCAGATTAAGGCAAAATATTTTTTGTTTGTTCATTGCTTATTCAACAGTTAAAAGCATGAATGGCGCAATACCTGTTTCAAACTCGTTCAGCTCAGTTCCGTCTGGCAAGTATGTTATTACTGAACCATTTGAAGTTACATTGTCAGAGAAGAAACAAAACAGTTTATTATCGTAGTATCCCAAACCATTCAGGCCATTCACTCCATCGATGAATTTTTCAGCTTCGAAACTTTTTGATGCTACATCGAAAACAGACACACCGCCAGGCATTCCGTAGCCGCCGGTTGTTACGATATATAATTTCGAGAAGTCATCGTTAAACTCAAAAACATCAACGTAGTTCATACTGCTTACACCTTCCAAATCGTATTTGGCTTCAAATTCATCGGTAGAAGTATTGATATAACCGATTCCTGTTTGAGTGGTCTCATCGCCGTATGCTACTCCCAGATTGATGTACAGGTTATCCTGATCATCCTTTTCAAAATACGAAGGGATGTTGCCTTCAGGAAGATCGATGTATGAAACTTCATCGGTATCTAAGTCGATTACTGCAACTTTATTCGTATAATTTAATGCAGCATACAATTTATTTCCAGCGATAGCCAAACCTTCAGGACCATAATGCACAGGAATAGTTTTCACTACTTCTCCCGCAGTTAAATCCACTTTGGCAATGTACGAAAGAGTAGGATCGGAATACACCGCTCCTCCCCAACAAGAAACGTACATGTAATCGCCCAGCGCCTGACAGTTACGGGGAGCCACAATCTGATCGGTGATTCCGTTTTCTGTTTGCTCAAATGTTTTTGCATCAACCCAAAAAACCTGATCGGCAGTATTTCCCATCATATAAATTTTGCCGTTGTAGTTATAGGCAAACTGAATATTTGAAGTGATATCCAATCCATTTACCGAATTATAATAGCTGTTAACCACCTCATCAGTATATTTATTGTAAGCTGTAATGGTCGATTTATCTCCCGACCAGCTACCGGCGTTAACAATGTAGGCCAGTGATGCGTCAACATTCACCTGGTGAGTGATCGTATTACTCAACTCTCCATTCACCGCAATCAACGTAACATCATAAATACCCGGTTCGGTGTATATATGAAATGGATTGGCTTCTGTTGAAGTCTCAGTGTCACCAAAGCTCCACTCATAACTTGCTGCCTCTGATGAAGTGTTAGTAAAGAACACAGTATCTCCAGCCTGGATATTCTCCACAGGGGCATAAGTAAATCCGGCTACAACATTTGCCGGATCATCGTCATCGCAAGCAGTAAAGGCAAAGGCCAACACCGCCAAAAGCGTCAAAATCTTAAACTGTTTTTTCATTTTGTAATTTGTTTTTTATTTGAATTTATATGTAATGCTTAACCGGTAGGCGATGCCGGGCATGGCATAGCCCCAACTTGCCTGGTAATCGGTATCCAGGAGGTTGTTGATCATTCCATTTATTCGAATTTGATTCTGTCCGTCGATTTTCCAGTTGTATCCAACAGCCAGATTCATCAGAAAAAAGGCATCCAGAACATTTTTTTCTTCCTCATCAGTAAATTGCTCGTCGTTGTAACTTCCGTCAACTGTGAAATCGAATTTGTTAAAAGCTACCGTTGTGAAAAAATTACCGGCGTGCAGCGGAACATATTCCAACTGACGGTTAAGCGCGTTCGTGTTATTTTGCGACTTTTTTCGCTCTGCAGAAGTGTAGGTGTAGTTCAGCCCCGAATTTGCTTTTAATCCCAAAATGGTATAATTCCAATCGGTCATAAACTCCAAACCTTTGCTTTGCACATTTTGTACATTCGCGGCATACCAATATGCTCCTCCGTTTTTCCAGAGAATCCAGTCGTCCACATTCATCAGGAAAGCATTCAGTTTTACATTTCCTGACATGTCTCCAACGCAGTAGCTCCATTTTGTGCCGAATTCGTAACTCATTCCTTCTTCAGGATTCAGATCGGGATTTCCGCCGGGCACCCAGAAGCGGTCGTTAAAAGTTGGAACACGATAACTGCGTGCAATATTTCCGGTAAACCGAAGCACATACTTTTCCTTTGAAAGCGCCAGGTAATTCAATCCGAACGACGGCGTAAAAGGAACGTCGAAATCGGTAACATAACCATAGCGTAAATTTAGAGTTGCGGTTAAACGGTTAAAAAAACGATGATAGTAGGAAACATACAAGTCTACCCGGTCCTCGTGTTTTAGTGATTCGGAATAAGCATAAACCGTTGGATAAATACGGGTAACTTTTGCTCCGGCTTTATAACTGGCTTGAGGCGAAAAATCGTGTTCGACAAAAGCCTCGCCAATTATGCGTTGGGTTGAAATGGTATCAGAAGTATTTTCGTTGCTAACGGCGTTATCATATACATACCCGCCGTTAATCTCGAATTTGAAGGGATTTTTTCGGTTTTTATAACCTGTCCAGATACGCACGTGATCGTTGTTATACTCTTCGCGCAAATCCGGATTACTCAGGTTGGTTTGCATGTTTTGCTGAACCAGATGCCAGTCTTTTTCAAGCCACACATTAAATATAAAAAACTCGTCTTTGTTGAACTTATAATTCAGTTCCTGCAGTAATCCAATATTTTCAATAGCTGCATTGTGCTGCTTATCTTCTATTTCAAAAATGTCGTTTTCGAAATCGCGGTAATTGGGATTCGTGAATTTAAAATCATTGGTTTTCGCATAATAATATGCACGTGTAACCGCTTCAAACTTTCCGTTTCCCCAAAACAGTTTTGTTCCGTAAAGTTGCTCACCAAATGAACCGTTTGCAATGCGGGCTTCTGCCTTAAAACCGTTGGTCCAATTGTTTTGCAGGCCCAAATGAATGGCTCCGCCAATACTCCCTGATCCGTTTACCGAACTGGCACTACCAAACTGCACCCCAATTTCATCGAAAAGATAAATGGGTACGTTATTTACATTCGAGTGGCCGAGGGTAAGCGAATTAATGTTTATTCCGCCAAAATTAAAACTGGTATGATCGGGCGCCGAACCACGAATACGAATAGTGGCCAAACCACCTGCATTGGTTTTAAAGGCAATGGGTAAACTGCGCGAAAGTAATTGCTCCAGGTTTCCATCCTGCGCTAACGAAAACTGTGTGGCATTAATACGTTCGATTTTAGCTCCCGACTGGTATTTCTGAAGCTTTCCGTAACTCACTACTTCTTCAACCTGCACGGTGTCGAACACGGTAAAAGGCTGCTGCGCCACTGCACTTTGAGCCAGTACCCACAATACGATTCCAAAAACTACAAACCTCCTCATTATTAGAATTTAAGGAGCTTTGGATAAATCAATGAAAAATACGGACATATTTCTCAAGCTTTTATCCCGAAGCTTAATTATTAACTGTTGAATTTATGGCAGGTCTTCTGGCTCGTTCCCTGACTTTAACCTTCTCGTCCGTTAGTTGTCGGACAATGGTTGTAAGCAAAGTCAGTTTGTTTTTCTACAGATCCCGACGAACATTTCCACGTTGTTCCATGTTGTCGGGATTCTGTTTTTCTAACGATTTGTTTCGGTTACCTCACAAATCTTAAGAAAAACAAGAACTTACAGCTGCGGGTACAGC
>DASQBW010000589.1:0-3708 GCA_035635015.1 Draconibacterium sp.
TTGTGGAGAATCCGGGATTAAAAATTGTTTTTTGGTTCTTTTTTGAAACACCACAGCCTGTGTCCGTAAGATCAATGTTTACCTGTCCGTTTTTTTCTTTTACATCAATGGTAATGGTGCCGTTATTTCCCATTGCATCGATGGCATTTTTACAGATATTTTCAATAACCCATGAAAACAAGGCCCCGTTAAGCGGCGTTTCAATGCTGGCATTTGTATCGTAATTGAGTTCGAATTTTATTTTGTCTGAAGAACGGCTTTTTAAATAAGCAATAGCCGAATTCAGAACTTCTATAAGGTTAATGTTTAAAAGTTCGGGTTTGGATCCAATTTTCGAAAAACGTTCGGTAATCTTTTCCAAACGGGCCGTGTCGTTTTCCAGCTCTTTTATAAGGTTTTCATCAATGTCTTTTAATTTTAGGAGTTCGATCCATGCCATAAGTGATGAAATTGGCGTGCCCAACTGGTGTGCCGTTTCTTTTGACATTCCTACCCAAACCTGGTTTTGTTCGGCCCTTTGTGTGGCATGAAATGCGAAATAAGCCACTACAATAAAAATAAGAATAACAATAAGTTGAATAGCAGGATAAAGCTTTAGGTTTCGGAGAATGGATGATTCTCTGTAATACAACATCAGTTCATCGCCATCGCCCAAATCAATTTTAATCGGATCTGCATAATCCTGCATTTTCTTCAATTCACTTCTCAGTACTTCTTCTTTTCTGTCTGCACGATAGGAAATATTGCGGTCTGAATTAAATGTCCCATCCAGATTTAAGATCAGAATAGGAATAGTTGTGTTTTTCTCGCTAACCATATTCAGAAATTGCAGGTAGCGTGTTTGAAGTTCACTCAACTCGGGGGAAGTAATGTTTATTGCAGCATCGTTAATTCCTTTAATTGCTTCGGCCCATATTTCCACCTTGTTGCGTTCTTCGATGGCCATTTTTTTTGTGAGCCAGTTGGTGTACAACAAAGATGCTACGCCAATTAGAACCGCCACAGCAAGCAGTAAGATTTTTCCCCGTCGTCTTTTAAGATAGATGTCCAATGCAAATGGTTTTTAAGTACACTCTTGAGAACGACTTAAAGATAAAAATATTATACCGATACTATTTGGGGCATTAATGGTTTTATCTGAAATTGATCCTTTATGCGAACAATTGAGCTACTTTGCTTATTACTTCTTCCTCATTCGGGTTGATGTCAAAAACAATTTTTGGCTTTAGGTAAAACAGATTGTTCTCCGATTTAAACTTTTCTTCTCCGCCGCCGGTAATGTTCAGCATAATCAGATCATCTTTCTGAACAGTTCCGTTTTTTACCGCATCTATAAGTGTTGCAGTAGCAATGGCTGAAGCTGGGTGAATATCGTTTCCTTCCGTCTTTTTGAATAATTCACCTGCATCTGCTGCGTGTTGGTTTGTTGCCAATAATACCTCACCTCCCGCATCTTTCATTGCATCATACAGTCCTCCTGCAATAGGGTAAGGAGGTTTACGGTTTGATAATACTTTAGCAACAATTTCTTCAACTTGTTCGCGGGCCAGGTCGTCGTCGAGTGACAACATCGCGCGCGATCCGGCTTTCCATGCATCGTGAATAGGAGTAAAAGGGCTGTTTTGAGAAACCATAAGTTTCATTTTTTTGTTGCCAAAACGTCCGTCTTCAATTAGACGAAGATTCGCTTCCCATGCGGCAATGGCACCTGTTCCGCTTCCAATAGCCTGGAAATAGTAATCCGGAATTTCGCCAATAGTCGTTGTTGCCGAAAGCATTGTGGTAGCCATTCCATCGCGGCGGGCAACATTTTTTGCGCCTCCCTCAGCTACAAAACCATCCATCCCGGCAGCAATGTTTGATAAGTGAATGGCATCGAAATAATCGCTTCCCGATTTACTGCAAATTAGTTTAACGCAATCGTTAATCGGTGCGTCAAACCACAATGCGCTAATATTGTCTTCTGGAACGCAGATTAAAAGCGGTATGTTGTTTTCAGAACAAACCCTGGCAAAAGCCCGTGAGGTATTTCCGGCCGAGGCTACTACCAAAACCTGTTTCATGTCCTCAGTCATTCGGCCGCAAACCGAGTAAGCTTCCGTTTCTTTAAACGAGGCAGTTTTCATGTTTGTACCCTTTTCGGGCCAAAAGCCACTAAAAGTTATCCAAAGATTTTTTAATCCAAGTTCTTTTGCCAGTCCTTCGCTTTTGTAAGTAACCGGAGCCGACGATCCTTCCAGCATTCTTCCAATAGGCAACCAGTCGGCAAACTTGTACAAGCCCCAGGAGTTGTCTTTTACATCAATTTGTTTTTTGTCGTAAATTGCCCGGATTAATGTTGGCTCAGCCTCGCCCGGAGCATCAAGCAACCATCCTGTATCATTAAATTCTTTTCCTGTTTTAAAAGATTTCAGAATGTATTTTGTGGGCGAAAAATCTTTGTTCATTACTTGTCTGTTATTTTTAATGAAGGACAAATGTAGAAAATGAGACGAGAATACAAATGAGAAGCTGCAAAAAACAAATTACAGGAGATAAATAATTTACAATAATCCTGGCGATATTTTGTAAGCTTAGAGGTATTGCCTGGATTCTACTTTTCCGATAGTTTTAAAATATCTTTAGGTTTTAAAATGGGTGTATGATAGCCATCTACAACGCAGTTAATCATTGCTTCACCAAGCTGTGTGGTATTTACTACCGCGTTTGGGGCCAGAGCTTTAAATAAGCGCACCAGCCACATAAAATAATCGTAAACAAACTGGTAGGCTTTGGTTCTCGATTTTATTCCGCGTAAGGGGATGATAAATCCCGGACGAAACATAAAAGCCTGCTTAAAGCCAAGTTTGAGTATATCGTTTTCGGTTTTCCCTTTTACTCGTGCCCACATTATTCTGCCTTTCTCCGACGAGTCGGTTCCTTCACCCGACACATAAGTGATTGTCATTTCCGGATTGATCTGAACTAATTCACGGGCAAGCGCAAGTGTATAATCGTACGTGATTTTTTTAAAGTCGCTTTCTTTTATTCCAACAGAACTTATTCCCATACACAGAAAACATGCGTCGAATCCGGCAAGTTGCGCTTTTACATTCGAAAAATCAGAAAAGTCTTTGTGAACAAGTTCTTTCAGTTTTGGATGAGACACGTCCACCCGATTTCTGCCTACTACCAAAACCTTTTCAACCGCTTTGTGATCGAGACATTCCAGCAAAACACCTTTCCCCACCATTCCGGTGGCACCGGTTACAATCACGTTCATATCATTCGGGTTTTAGTTTAAAAATTACAATTTCGCTTTTTGTGCCAACGCGCATTGGTGGCCCAAAAGTGCCTACTCCCTGCGATGTATAAATGCGGGTTCCTTTAAAGTCATGGAGTCCTTTGTTGTATTTGTAAATCATTTTAACCACAAAATTGAAGGGAAACAGTTGGCCGTTGTGCGTGTGTCCGGCCAGGTAAAGATCTACACCGTGCTGGTTGGCAAGTTCAATTCCGTCGGGGCTGTGGTGCAGCAACACAGTTGGTTTTCCCGGGTAGAGATTCAACTCGTCCAAAACGGAGTGAATAGTTGGCCTTTTTTCATTTTCCTGCTTATCCTGACTGCGATTGTCGGGGCGCATATGGTCGAGCCCGATTATTTGTAGCTGGTTAAAATGTGTCACTTCATTTTCCAGAACAGTAACTCCAATTTCTCTCAGGTTTTGC
>DASQBW010000590.1:0-6693 GCA_035635015.1 Draconibacterium sp.
ACATAAAGATAGTGGTGTACCAGGTACTTCAAGGTATATCACTACCAAAAACAGAAAGAATTCTCCGGATCGTATGGAATTGAAAAAATACAATCCAATTCTTAAAAAAGTAACAGTACATAAAGAAATTAAATAAATTTAGACATGGCAAAGAAAGCGGTAGCATCATTACAAAAAGGAGCTGGTAAAGGTTATGCGAAAGTTATAAAAATGACTAAGTCGGATAAAACCGGAGCATATACATTTAAAGAAGAAATGGTACCAAATGACGATGTTAAAACTTATTTTAAAAAATAAGAAAATATAATTGTATAACAGGGAAAGCTTTCATGAATGATGAAAGCTTTTTTTGTTTGTAGTAACGAATTGGTGTTTTTTATAATACATGAAACCCTAAAGCAAAAATTATGCTATTTTAGGATCTGCAAATCAAATTAATATGGCCTTATTCGGAAGTTTTAGTAGGAAGAAGAAAGAAAACCTTGATGAAGGATTGTTAAAAACAAAAGAGAGTGTTTTTAAGAAGCTGAGTCGTGCAGTAGTTGGAAAATCAAAAGTTGACGATGAGGTTTTAGACAATTTGGAAGAAGTGCTGATATCATCAGACGTTGGTGTTGATACCACGTTAAAAATCATTGAGCGCATCGAAGCGCGTGTTTCACGCGACAAGTACATGGGTATTAGTGAATTAAATGGTATTCTGAAAGAAGAGATTGCCGAAATGCTGGAGGAGAACAACACGACCGATGTTGCCGATTTTGACCTCACCGAGAAAGACGGACCATACGTTATTATGGTGGTAGGAGTAAATGGTGTTGGGAAAACCACTACCATAGGTAAATTGGCTTACAATTTTAAACAAGCCGGAAAATCGGTTATTATGGGGGCCGCTGATACATTTCGGGCCGCTGCAATTGAACAACTTGAAGTTTGGGCCCAAAGGGTAGATGTTCCAATTGTAAAACAAAAAATGGGTTCTGATCCGGCATCGGTGGCTTACGATACGCTTGCATCGGCAAAAGCAAGCAATGCCGATGTGGTTATTATTGATACAGCAGGCCGATTGCATAACAAGGTTGGACTGATGAACGAGTTGAGCAAGATTAAAAAAGTAATGCAAAAGATTGTGCCCGA
This sequence comes from Draconibacterium sp., assembly GCA_035635015.1. Taxonomy (GTDB): domain Bacteria; phylum Bacteroidota; class Bacteroidia; order Bacteroidales; family Prolixibacteraceae; genus Draconibacterium. The sequence continues at coordinate 1,135 of DASQBW010000590.1, forward strand.
TGCTCCAAATGAAGTTTTATTGGTGTTGGATGGTTCTACAGGACAAAATGCATTTGAGCAGGCCAAGCAGTTTACAAAAGCTACTGAAGTTACTGCATTAGCATTAACAAAACTTGATGGGACTGCAAAAGGCGGAGTTGTAATTGGAATATCAGACCAATTTAAAATACCCGTAAAATACATTGGTATTGGGGAGAAGATGGAACACCTGCAAATTTTCCGACGCCGCGAGTTTGTAGATTCTCTGTTTTCGTAATTACCAGAATTCTAAATTCATTCGTTACTTAAGCCATTTAAATTCGGTGAAGATGATTTCGGTATTTGTGTAAAATGCAGTAATCCGATTCGGTTCGGATTCTTATTATGCCACAGGCACAAACGTGTGTAAATTTCATGCTATAAATCTATCGAAAATAAAACTCAATCAGGCACGCTGCTTTAGTCGATAGAGGAGTTTTTGTAGTGCTATCTTGTTTATCGGTTTTGTAATAAAAGTGTCACATCCTGCAGTTAATGCTTCTTTCTTGTAATTGTTATGGGCATAGGCGGATTGTGCAATTATATAAATTTCTTTGTTAAACGACCTGATCTCTCTGGTAGCCTCCAGCCCATTCATCCTAGGCAGTTTAATGTCCATTAAAACCACATCTGTTTCCGGATTTTCCCGAACCATTGCTACCGCTTCCAATCCATTTTTTGCCCATTTTAAACTACTTGAAATATCCGAAAGCAGATGACTTAAATAATTAAGAGATGTTTCGTCGTCTTCAACAATAATAATTTTTAGCTTGTTAGAGACGCTAACTTCAACTAGATCCTCCAAGTCCTGGCTGCCTATAATTTTTGAGTGATGCTCAGGAAATGCGTTTGGTATTCTAACGGTAAATGATGTTCCAGTTCCTCGCCTCGAAGACACATTTATTTCGCCATGAAGTAATTTCACATAACCTTGAGTAATTGAGAGACCTAATCCTGAACCTTCATAACCACTGGAGTGCGAATGATCAGCCTGGACAAAGTAATCGAATATTTCCTTTTGTTTTTTCTCTTCAATTCCAATGCCCGTATCGCTAACGATTACTTCTAATTCTTTGTTACTGACAGAATATTCAACTTTAATATAACCTTTTTTAGTGAATTTAATTGCATTCTTAATCAGGTTGGTTAATATAGAGGTAAGTTTGTATTGGTCACTGTAAAAGTCAAACTCAAAACATTTCTTATCAGGGTGCATAATTTTAAGATCAATTCCTTTTTCAACTGCTTCCGGCATAAAGAAATCGCCAAGATCAGCTATAATTTTAGGAATATATACCTCTTTTATCTGAGCTTCTTCGTTGCCTGATTCAATTTTAGAGATATCGAGAATATTATTGATAGTATTGAGCATTCTGTCGCCGCTTTGTTTGATTATGTTTATAAACTGCTGCTCCTCTTCTTTCGAATATTCTTGAGTTTTGAGAAGTTCTGCAAATCCAAGAATTCCGTTCATTGGAGTTCTGATTTCGTGACTCATATTAGCCAGAAAAGCGGATTTCATTTTATCGCTTTGTTCAGCTTTGTTTTTTTGTTGCGAGAGCTCCTCCATTATTTTTTTATTCAGGTTCAGCTGAAGTTGAAGGTCCTGTGTTTTTTTTCGAACCCTTACCTGAAGAATATGATTAATAATAATTAATAGCATAATGACAATAAACACCATTGTGCTAATTATGATTATATACCGCCAGTAATTTTGTAAACCATCCGGTTCTTCGTCGTATGCCGAAATCCATTTATTATACAATCGTTGATACTCTCCGTTTGAAAGCAGAACTTCCATTCCATTGTTAAGTATTGCTGCTAATTCGTATGAGTTAGGAGTTAACATAAATCCCATGTTCCTTTCAAGTATTCGGTGATTGGAAGATTTTATGTAGCCTTTTTTTTGTTTTGAGATATGGTAGGAAGCTATTATTCTTTGTGCAATAGCGCAGGTCGTATTTTTATCATCCAATAATTGTATCAGTTTATTGTAATCATCAGCATAAACAAATTTTGCTGAAGGATTGATGCTCAAAATATAACGAACCAATACATCATTTTCCCATAAGGCAACAACCGGCTCGTTTAATGTTCGAAGTATTTCAAGTGAAAAATTATTATGAAAACGACTATTGTAAAAAAAACTATGCGATGTATTAATTATCGAACGGGTATAAAGTCGGTCATTGTCGGGATATCCTGGGTAATGAGCACCAACAATGCCATCAATTTCGCCCTGCTCCAACAACCGGTTTTCGGTTTCCCAATCGGAACTGCTTATTTCGATTTTATTATAGTAAAGTTCATTAATTGCATGTAAAAGATCAACGTTAAACCCAACAAGTTCTCCTTTTTCGTTGGTAAAATTAAAAGGGGGATAGGCATTACTTGCTTTTATTCTGTATTGAGCATTTAGGTAATAGCAATTAGTAAATACTATTACGCAAATTAAAACAATTCGCATTATTGGTTATTTTTTAACAAAACTAAAAAGTTTTTTGAGATATGATTCGTTGCTATATTTTTATATTTATATACAATTGAAATTAAAATCATTATGAATGCTGTTAAACGATAATAAGATTATTTTAAAACAGGTGGAAAAACGTTTGTCCGATGTTTTGGGACAAAAGGTCAAAATAAATGCTGCGGCAATACTTGGTGGAGGGTGTATTAATCATGCATCAAAAATAGAAACAAATGCAGGAGTATTTTTTCTGAAGTGGAATTCGAATTGCAACAATGATATTTTTACTCGTGAAGCACAAAGCCTTAGCGAATTGCGAAAGGCTTCTGATGGAACGTTGCTGATCCCGAAGGTTTTTTGTTCGAAAGAACTTGACAAAACGCCGGCATTTCTAGTCATGGAATACTTGCAGCCGGGTGGCTCCGGACAAGACGAAAGATTAGGGAGAGGGCTTGCTCTTATTCATAAAAAACAACAGGATAATTTTGGGTTTTATGCTGATAATTATTGTGGGGCAACAACACAATGTAATGATTGGAATAACAATTGGATTGATTTTTATCGCGAAAAAAGACTTGGTTTTTTGCTCCATAAAATAAAAAGAGCAAGAGCGATAGAAAACAGTACGATAACATTGTTTGAAACCCTGATGGACAGACTTGATGCATTAATAGCGAACAATGAAAAAGCTTCTTTGATTCACGGAGATCTTTGGTCGGGTAATTACATGATTACTCCATATGGCCCTGCATTAATAGATCCGGCAGCGAGTTACTCGCATCGCGAAATGGAATTTGGAATTATAACCATGTTTGGTGGGTTTTCAGCACGATTTTTTGAAGCATACAATGAAATATTCCCACTGGATGCTGATTGGCGGGAACGCAACCAATTGTATCAGCTTTACCACGTACTAAACCATTATTATTTATTTGATGGAGGATACCTGCAGCAGGCTATTTCAATAGCAAACAAGTATTTATAAATTTCTTTTATTTCATTTGCTTTCAATTCTTCACTTTGTTTTGTAACTTATAAGTTATAATTGAAAAGGTTAAAGGGATGAAAGATGAAGTGTTTGAAATACCTTACAGAGCCGAACTCTGTTACAAGAAAAATAAGGGACTGATATTACCTGAAGATATTCCATATATAGGCATGGGAGCTTCTCATGTTGCCACAAAGGCTTTTCGCTTTATGGGCATAAACCTTTATCCCGAAAAAGCAGCAGAATATTTTAACTATCTACTCAGATATAAAGAACCGGAAAAAGGGGTTCTTATCTCACAATCGGGGCAAAGTTCTGAAACATTATGGTGTGCTGACTATTTTAAATCGTTTACAGCCATTGTTAACAACGAAGGCAGTCCGTTGGGTAATCACCGGAATTGTGTTAAAAGAATATTGTTATATTCAGGTGAAGAAAAGCACATTGCTACGAAAACTTATATTAATACATTATTGGTATTATTCCTAGGCTTTGGCTTTGATCCGCTTGAGGCTGTTACTGCCTTAAAAAAACATCAGTCAGATTTTGAAGAAACCGGAATGGAACTTGGAAATCTGATTTGGGCAAAAGCAAGACGAAAAAAGCGCACATGTTTATATATTCTTGGAAACGGGCCAAATATTGCAACCGCAAATATTGCTTCGATGGTACTTAGTCAGGTAACACGTTTGCCGGTTTTAAGCATGTCGGTTTCACAATACGAACATGGTTATCTTGAAACAGCCAAGGACTCACTGGTAGTTGCAATAAATCACGAAGGAAGAGAATATAAACGTACAAAAAAGCTTCTTAAGCGCATAAAAAGTGCAGGTGCTGAAATTTATGAAGTGTCTAATAATTATGTTGAAAGTATTTTTAGTCCACTTACCTTACCTGTTCCGTTTTATGTTGCTGCGGAATATTTAACGCAGAAACTTAAGGTTAAAACTCTTTTTCAGGTAGGAGATAAAGTCGTTCGACAAGTTACGCCCGAAAGAAATTATGATTAAAGCCATTGTTGTGGGTACGGTTTATGTTTAAATTAGCGGCAAAACCAAATTCCGATTTTAATGATCGCAAAAAAGGCTGAGGCAATTACACCCTTTATCGTAATGGAGGTTCTTGAAAAAGCTGCAGAAATGGAGCAGAAGGGGATTAATGTGATTCATTTAGAAGTAGGTGAACCTGATTTTAACGTTCCTCAAGGCGTTTCTGAAGCTGTGCAGGAAGCATTTAGCGAAGGACGCACGCATTATACACATAGTCTTGGCGATCCTGAACTGCGAGCTCAAATTGTAAAGAAATACAAACAGGAATATGATGTTAGTGTTTCGCCCGATCAGATCATTATCACTTCAGGAAGTTCACCTGCAATCCTATTAACACTAGGTGTTTTGTGTGAGCACAACGATGAAATTATAATATCAGATCCCGGTTATGCATGTTATGCCAATTTTATTCGTTTTATCGGAGCCAGGCCGGTAAGTGTACCTGTTTACGAGGAGGATGGTTTTCAGTACCGCTACGAAGAAATTGCAGCGCGGATAACAGAAAGAACTAAAGCTATTATAATAAATAGTCCGATGAATCCGACCGGTAATTTGTTATCGCTCGAATTAATGAAAGAACTGGTAAACTTCGGTATTCCGATAATTTCGGATGAAATATACCATGGGCTGGTTTATGAAGATCGCGCTCACTCTATTTTAGAGGTTTCGGATGGAGCCTTTGTTTTAAACGGGTTTTCAAAACGATATGCCATGACCGGCTTGCGTTTGGGCTATGTTATTGCCCCAAAAGCGTATGTGAGAAGTATGCAAAAAATACAACAAAACCTTTTTATTTGTGCCGGTTCAACGGTTCAGCGGGCAGGTATTGAAGCTTTAAAATCAGCAGATGCAGAATTGGAGCAAATGCGAAAAATTTATGCAAAACGGCGCATACATCTGATTGACCGATTATCGGAACTTGGATTTAAAATAGAAGTTAAACCCACCGGGGCTTTTTATGTTTTTGTTAATGCAAAACACCTGTCGAACGATAGCTACCAACTGGCTTTTGATATTCTAGAAAAGGCACATGT
>DASQBW010000591.1:0-4297 GCA_035635015.1 Draconibacterium sp.
ACAAAAGTACCGCCAGTTTGTAAGCCGGAATCGACAATCCAAATAGTTTGAAAGTAACGGCTGCAATCCAAAACAACATTGGAGGTTTCTGATCGTAGGCATCGCCACCTATGGTCAGGTTAATCCAGTCGTGGTTCAGCAGCATCTCGCGCCCAACTTCTGCATATTTCGCAGCATTAACTACCAACGGAATCGGTAAAGCTGAAACTATAATTAAAAGAATGGGAATAATAACCGCGATGTACAAACGTCGATCATTCATAAGTGATGAATTTTAGCGAGCTAAAAAGTAAAAAATACTAATTTTACGCCCACATTAATAATTTGACACAAATGAAGAAAAATATTTCGTGGATTACAATTATCGACGTTTTTGTTTATGCACTCATTATTGGTTTTGTGGCTTACGGAGAATACCAAAGTTCCGTTAGCCCCGAAGCTTTTGCCCGGGTTATTCGTGAAGATGGCTGGGTGGAATACCTGACTGCACTCTTTTTACTTTTAGGATCTATACTTTTTGCCATTAAGGCAGTAAAAGCCGGTAAAGAAAAAAAGCGAAAAAGAATATTCTTTAATACACTTGCTTCATTTGTTTTCATTTTTGGGCTTGGCGAGGAAATTTCCTGGGGACAGCGAATTTTCTCAGTAGAAGCCGGCGAATATTTTATGCAAAACAATTACCAGGGCGAAACCAACCTGCACAATCTCGAAATTGGAGGAGTAGATTTAAATATCCTCATCTTTTCGAAGCTAATGTTTATTGTATTAATCAGTTACTTTATTATTCTGCCATTACTTACCTGGAAAGTAAAAACTATTCGAAAGCTGGTAATCAACTATGGAGTTCCGATTCCACGTCTCCATCATATAATTGTACTATTTGCCGTTAACACATTTATCCCACTGGCAATTAACATGATAAAAGAGAGCGAATTGCACGAGCTGGCATTAACAGGAATCTTGTTCCTTATTCTAATCAATCCGGCAAAAAAGATTAAAGATGTTAGTCTGTCAGACTAATTGAGAAGAACTGCTTCTTCCCTGTTTTTGACGTATGCGGCTTATTTTTCGGAGTTTTAATGCTTTTCGGTTGCGTATTATTATATCCGGAATATGATTGAAGAAATGCTCAGTACGCGTATCTTTACCTCCCCATATTGGGATTTTTGCACCAATTCGCGCTGCAATATCATACATTAAAAACTCACCCAGTTCCCGCGATTTTGTGCTTGCCGTATAAACCATTTGAGTAGGATAAGCCAGATTACCAAAAGTCGGAATCATTCCAACAAAAAGGGCAATCCATCGCGGATACCGATGTTCGCGCTGCAAAGCAAATCGTTCGTAAATCATTCGGGCAAGCGTATATACTGTACGGTAAATAATTCCTCCAAAAGCAACTCCGGTCAACAATACCGATTCACTAATTAATCCGGCTGCATACACGGCAGGCAAAACAAACAGCTCCACAACATTCATAATCGGCTTTAAACCAATTAGTATAATAAAATCAGCAAGGTACGGACTTGTCAATTCTTCATCGGCCTGTTTGCGCAGGAAATCAGCACTCACTTTCCGAAGCTGCCCGCGCTTTTCCCAGTCGGCAATACGTTGCTTTAACAGGTCATCAACACTTTTCTTTCGGTAATTAGCATTAAACAGAAAATTGAATGAATTGCGCAGTATCTCGCCATATTTTATACCAATAATAAACCGGATTAATTTTGCCGGAAGTTTATAAAACACATTAACGAATGCACGTTTTGCAAACCTGACCAATTCTTCTATAACCCACAGCAACTTATGAGTTAGATAATAATCGGCCTTTTCCTGATCAATAATACCTTTTTTCAACTGAAAACAAATACTCTTTTTCACCCTGCTCAACGACTTCCATTCTTTCTGATGCCAACGAAGTTTTTCAATTTGTTCAAGCAAAGCGGCGTATTTTGCTTTTCCAATAACATCTTCAAGGGCATTTTTTTCGGTTGCCACATAGCTTTTGAGTTTACTCACATCAACATCATCAAACAAAGGCCGCTTGTATTTGATCGATTTTGGGAGATAAAACAAAAACAACGAAAAAGGATTTAAAGGAAAAAGTGCGGGAACTCCCGATTCGGCATCAATCCAAACCCAGGTATTATTATCAACGAGCAAGAAATTATTTAAGGCTATAGGATTTCCTTTCCCTGCCTGCCATACCAAACCTTCAAAGCCCGATAAATCCAACTGTCTCTGAAGTGGTTTCATTACATTACGGACCAGATCTTTCAATTCCCAATCCGTTTTACCTGAAAATGGTTGGTGCAACCTTACTGCCCTGCCGGAAATAAATTCGGCTTGCAATTCGTAAGCTTGTTTTTCATGGTTCCAGTCGGTTCCAAATGAATGTGCAATCTTCACTTTCGGACCAAACCAATATAAAAGCAGAGACGATAAAATCTCGCGGCGGTAATGCGCACTTTTCACAGCACTATTATTCCACCCATAAGAATTGGGGGCTCCGGTAAACAGATAATTGACAGTATCTGTTAAGTCGTCGGCACCGGAAAAAACTTTAATGGCAAGCTGTTTGCCGTCAACAAGCGTAAGAAATACCTCGCCCGAACGCCCCTGTCCGATTTTTTCTGTTCGGAAATGTTTCAAATTGGCTGACATTTAAATAATACACTAAAGTACAAATTTATAAACCACAGTCAGGCAAAAGCCTAACTCTTACCAACAACAATCCCTCGAAAAAAACAGATCTGATTAAAAGCAAAAAAACACGATTTGGTTTATGAAAGAAGTTCCTCTTTTGAATTGTAAGGATCGAGAAACACCAAAAGCAAAACGGTAACAAAAATGGCTTCCCACAACTCCCAAATTCGTCGTTCAGGAACAATCAGTACAATTCCGGTACAAATTAATATGATTATCGAGTACCTGATTTTAGGAACAGGAACTCCCCAAAGATCGATTAAACGAGTAAAGAAAGGCCATTTGTTATAGAGCAGCAGCATTAAAATAAAATAGGCTCCGAACACAACTACCAGCCCGGTTGAAAAGATAAGTTTATTCAGGTTTACCCCTTTTACTTCAAGGTTATGCAGGTTGGTTTCGCCCTGAAAATTGTGTTGTGTAAAAAACTCACCTGTTTGTATCGAAAAGATCCGCTGACCCCAGGAAATTTCCTCACCAAACCCAAAAAATGTACCCACAATAATTATTACACTTAAGGCAAACCAAAGCTTATTGCGATTTTTATATTGTTTAAATAATCGCACAGCAAACAACACCGAAATAAGCAACAACACCAGGGCAGTTAGATTTTCCAGCGGGCCATCTTCAGCAACCATCATGTGGCAAAAGTCATAATGAAAATAAAAACTTGCTGCCGAATATAAGGACACAGCGATAATTACGTAGGCTATAATTGATAATACTTTTTTCATCTGTTTTCAAATTCCATGCAACTCCCCTGATCTGTATCTCATCAGAGCAATTAATAAAAGACTACAAATCTAATAATATTCGGTAAAAGTTTGTCGCGTGCAATGTAGCACTCTTCGTTGTTAACAAACTATAACAATTGATTGACCGATGTTATCATTCGGTTTTCAGGCTCCATTTTAAAACATACATTTCATTTGAAATTTTATCTTTGCAGTTATTAATATTAATTGAAGCGCCATGGTTTTATTTCGGATTTCATCTTCCGTATACTGCCTTCCGCCTTCCAACTATATTTAACATGAAACTCTGGGACAAAGGGACACCTGTTAATAAAGCAATAGAAGAGTTTACAGTTGGGAAAGACCGTGAACTCGATCAATTCTTAGCAACACATGACATTTTGGGTTCCATGGCACATGTAACCATGCTCGAATCGGCAGGTTTAATTGGCAAGGATGAGCTCCCTAAGCTGTTGGCCGAATTAAAGCAGCTTTATTCACTGGCCGAAAAAGGCGATTTCACCATTGATGACGGCGTTGAAGATGTACACTCGCAGGTAGAATTTTTGTTAACTGAGAAACTTGGTGATCTTGGTAAAAAAATTCACAGTGGACGATCGCGTAATGATCAGGTTTTACTTGACCTAAAACTATTTACGCGTGATGCCATTAAAGAAATCGTTGAAAGCACCTCGTCTCTGATTGACGTATTACTTACCAGAGCCGAAGAAACAAAAGATATTCTCTTGCCGGGCTACACCCACTTGCAGGTTGCGATGCCCTCGTCGTTTGGTCTGTGGTTTAGCGCTTACTCCGAAAGCCTGACTGACGATTTGGAGTTGCTTTTATCGGCCTTTAAT
>DASQBW010000592.1:0-4409 GCA_035635015.1 Draconibacterium sp.
AGTTTGCTGAATTTTAAACTGAAGTACTGGGGGTATAACAAAACGCATTTTCTGAATCTGGTTAAACAGCCAGGCGAAATAACTGCCGACGATCAACCAATTCAGTTGGAGTTGAGACATAATGCAAACAACGATCCGGAATCTATTCCATACACGGCTTATGTATCGTTTAGTTTAAACAGTTTGCGAATTAACGAACTCGATTCGGTAAGATTTGAAGTTGTTGCACCTGATTATTATGGGGGAACCTATCAGGACAGCGGTGTTTTTAATTACAGCAATTTGGAATTACCAATGCCATAATTAGTAAAAGTTAAACAATGTAATTTTAGAAGGGTGCTCGAATGGGCACCCTTTTTACTGCGCAAAATCATTGTCGGAAGTGATTAAATGTGTTTAATTTGAGGCTTAAATTTTTCAAAACAGAAGGATGAATAAGATTGCACTATTTATTTGTATTGTTATGACAATAGTTAGCTGTACACAAAAAGAAAACGGGCAGGCCGCAAAAAACTATGTGCCTGAAACGCCGAAATTAAGTTCAGATGTGATGACTCCTGAGATTCTATGGTCGTTTGGCCGGCTGGGAGGAGCACAGTTATCACCCGATGGTTCTACGGTATTGTACACAATTACCTATTACAATATTGAAGAAAATAAGTCGTACCGCGATATTTACACAATTCCGGTCGCAGGAGGTGAAGCAAAAAATATTACAAATTCTGTAGCTAATGAAGCCAATGTGGTTTGGCGCCCCGATGGGAAAAAGATTGGCTATTTGTCATCTGCATCCGGTAGTGTTCAGTTGTGGGAAATGAATCCTGATGGAACTGATACCCGCCAGGTCTCTGAAATTGATGGTGGAATTTTTGGGTTTAAATATGCACCTGATCAGTCGAAAATATTCTACCTGAAAACAGTAAAGCTCGACGATAACATTCACGATTTATTTCCCGATCTGCCAAAAGCCAATGCGCGATTGGAAACTGATATTATGTATCGGCACTGGGATACCTGGCACGATTACACCTACAATCATATTTTTATTGCCGACTACACGGATGGAAAAGTGGGAGCAGGGAAAGATATTATGGCAGGTGAACGTTTTGATTCGCCGATGAAACCGTTTGGCGGAACAGAGCAGATAATCTGGAGCCCCGATTCAAAAACACTCGCCTATGTGTGCAAGAAAAAAGTTGGTATGGAATATTCTATTTCTACCAATTCTGATATTTATTTGTACGATACTGAAAGTGGTGAAACAAGCAACTTTACAGAAGGCATGATGGGCTACGACCAAAATCCGGTTTATTCACCTGATGGAAAATACCTGGCCTGGGAAAGTATGGAGCGCGATGGTTACGAATCGGATAAAAACCGTTTGTTTATAGCTGATTTGGAAACCGGTGAGAAGAAAGACTACACGACCGACTTTGATCAGAATGCTCAGGCATTGAGTTGGAGTGCCGATTCAAAATCCATATTTTTCATCAGCGATATTCATGCAACAGATGAGATTTATAAATTATCATTGGCTGATAATTCGATTAGCCGCTTAACCAATGGTGTTCATAATTATCAAAGTGCAGTTCCGGTTGGTAATCAATTGCTGGCGCAAAAAGTTTCCATGTCGCAACCGGCCGAATTGTATTTGGTTGATCCAGCTACTGGAAATGAAGAAGCATTAACAACAGTAAATAAAGGTATTCTCGATCAGCTAACCATGGGAAAAGTGGAAAAACGCTGGATGGAAACCACCGACGGAAAACAAATGGCAGTTTGGGTGATCTACCCACCGCATTTCGATCCAAATAAAAAATATCCGACACTACTATACAATCAGGGCGGACCACAGGGAACGGTTAGCCAGTTTTGGTCGTACCGCTGGAATTTCCAAATGATGGCTGCCAACGATTATATTGTTGTGGCTCCAAACCGTCGTGGATTACCGGGTTTTGGACAGGAATGGAATGAGCAGATTTCAAAAGATTACGGAGGCCAGAATATTAAAGATTTATTGACAGCCATCGACGAAATGGCCAAAGAACCTTTTGTTAACGAAACAAAATTGGGTGCAGTTGGTGCCAGTTACGGAGGATATTCGGTAATGTACCTGGCCGGAAATCATGAAAAGCGTTTCAAAGCATTTATTGCTCACGATGGTATTTTTAACTTCGAGCACATGTATACCTCAACCGAAGAAATGTGGTTTGTGAATTTCGATTACGGAGGTGCGTACTGGGATAAAGAAAATGCCGCAGCACAACGTTCGTATTCATTCTCACCACATAAATACGTTCAAAACTGGGATACGCCTATTTTAATTGTTCAGGGCGAAAAGGATTACCGTGTTCCTCCCGAGCAGGGAATGGCAGCTTTTAACGCAGCTGTATTAAGTGGTGTGCCGGCTCAAATGTTGTATTTACCTGAAGAAAACCACTGGGTACTGCAGCCACAAAACGGTATTTTATGGCAGCGTGTGTTCTTTAATTGGTTGGATAAATGGTTAAAATAAACGCAAAGTTAGCATGCAAACGGAATACATTTTAGCCTTTTTTTTCGTAGGCCTGAATGATGCTGTCGATTTCGGCATTGGCAGCATCATCTACTACCTGCCAGTCTTTATTGTTCTCATACCATGAAACGATTTCTTTCACACCTTCTGAGAATGGAATCTTGCCTTCAAAATCGGGGACTAAATTTTTAATTTTCGAATTGTCGAAAATAACTGAATGTGACTTGTCGCCAAGTATTCCTGCAGCAGTTTCGGGAGCATATTTTGCAATAAAATCAGATGGAATATGAACGGCATTCAGTGGTGCGTCCAGTTCGTCGGCAATTAATCGGTAAATTTGATTCCAGCTTATTAATTCGTCAGAAGTGATATGAAAAGCTTCTCCAATAGCTTCTTTTTTACCCAATAATCCTACAAAAGCTTTGGCAAAATCCTTATGGTGTGTCAGCACCCAAAGCGAGGTCCCATCGCCATGAATAATTATCTTTTCCCCCTTTTTAATCCGATCAAAACCGGTGTATCCCCAGTCAGTTGGAATAAGAGTAGCATCATAGGTGTGCGATGGTCGGACAACGGTAACAGGGAAATCTTTCTTATAGAACGCATCGAATAATATTTCTTCACATTCTATTTTATCGCGTGAATATTGCCAAAAAGGATTTATGAGAGGAGTTTCTTCTGTAATCGGAAGTTTTAAAACCGGTTTTTCATAAGCAGAGGCCGAACTAATAAAAATATACTGGCCGGTTTTTCCTGCAAAGATATCAATGTCGGCCAACACATGCTCGGGGATAAAATTAATCCAGTTTACTACCACATCGAACGTGTAATTTTTAAGTGCTTTTTTTGTTTCGGCAATATCTCGTATGTCTCCTGTAATATTGATTACTCCTTCAATTATTCGGTGACTCTTTCCCCGGTTTAAATGGTATAATTCTATTCCTTGTTGAACCGCCAGTCTTGATACGGCAGAACTGATGACTCCTGTGCCGCCTATAAAAAGTACTTTCATTTGATTTCCACATTAGTGTTGCTATAATCAAAAGTAGTTAAAATCATTAACAACACTAAGTGGTATTAGGAGGTAGATTGATCAATACAGTTTAAAAAAAGCTATTTTTGAACCAGCAACTAAAAAGAAATTTTGAAACTTAGGTTGGATTGTGAGAGGCGATAGGTATTCTAATAAATTAGATTAAACGATTTCGAATAAAATGCAGAAGCGCAAAAATGGAATTTTACTACATATAACATCACTTCCGGGAGCGGAAGGAATTGGAACACTGGGGAAAGAGGCTTATGCCTTTGTTGATTTTTTGCAGGAGAGTGGTCAGAAATTGTGGCAGATACTTCCGTTGGGGCCGGTAGGTCCTGGAAATTCACCTTATCAGTGTTATTCTGCGTTTGCCGGGGAGCCTTTATTGATAGACCTGGAGACGCTTTTAAATGAAGGATTGCTTTCTTGTGAGGATTTTGATAATATACCCCGATTTTTAAAATCGAAAGTTGATTTTAAAAAGGTTTCAATATGGAAACAGGCGTTGTTAAAAAAGGCATTTCAGCAGTTTTATAACTTTAAATTTGATGAATATCGAAATGAATACAATCACTTTCTGAATGAACATGGTTGGTGGCTAAACGATTATGCTTTGTTTATCTCGGTGCGCGGATATTTTGGAGGGCTGCACTGGAAGGAGTGGGACAGAGGTATTAAATTTCGCGAACTGGCAGTTGTTCATGAATATTCAGAACGACTTAAACAGCAAATTAATTTTGAGAAGTTTCTTCAGTTTATGTTTTTTCGCCAGTGGCATCGTTTAAAACAGTATGCCAACGAGCGCGAAATACAAATTGTAGGCGATGTGCCGCTTTATGTTTCCGGTGATAGTGCTGA
>DASQBW010000593.1:0-1888 GCA_035635015.1 Draconibacterium sp.
CTTTCATACCATACACAACGATGCACCTAAGGAAATAAGCAACAAATTTGAATTTTACCTTCGTCGCTTTTTTTACTCAACATCAATCGTTAGGGCAATTACCATTTCAAAAGATACATCTTCATCTTTTCTGAAATTTTATAAAACAACTAAGTTTAAGGAGATACTAAATGGAAGAAGTTTCCCGAAAACAACTAGTAAACTGGAAGCAGTAAAAGCAGAAATTCAACAGCCTGATTATACTTCATTTATCCACGTAGGCCGTTTTAGCAATCAAAAAAACCAGGAAGTACTTGTTTCAGTTTTTAACAAAATAGTGGCCAAAGGTTATAAGGTAAAGCTGTTTGTTATTGGTCCGGGTTTCGATTCTCAGACTGCCAAAAAGTTAAAAGAAAAAGCCGGTGATCACATCCATTTCTTAGGGTCGAAACACAACATAGCCGATTATTATCATGCTGCTGATGCATTTTGTCTCTCGTCGGTTCACGAGGGAATGCCCATAACACTTATCGAGGCATTTGCCTGCGGATGTATTCCGATTTGTACACCTGCAGGTGGCGTAAAAAACATGATAACCGACGGAAAAAATGGCTACTTATCGAACTCATTTTCAGAAGAAGATTACTGCAATAAAGTAAAAACATTTTTAAAGCATAAAGACAAAATTGATCGCAATCATTTAAAAGAACTGTTTTACTCCACTTATCACATGAATGTTTGTGCAACAAATTACATTAATGTTTATCTAGAAAATTTATCTCATGGAAGCGAAAAAATTGCAATCAAATCAATTTAATTTCAGTTACATGGAAATCGTGAAAAGTTCCAACGGCATTATTCCCAAATACCTTTCTAAACAAATACTTACTATTGGGCCACAGCACATTAACCACAGAGGAGGTGTTGGTGCAGTTATTGATAGTTACAGTAAATATTTTGATGAATTTAAATATATAAAAAGCCAAAAACCAGGATCAACACTCACGAAGTCAGTTACATTTATTCAGTGTTTGATTTTGCTTTTCTGGAAATTACTGACTGATGAACACCTGAAAATAATTCATATTCACGGCGCATCGCGAGGTAGCTTTTACCGCAAATATGTCGTTTTTTTGATAGCCAAATACCTGTTCCGAAAAAAATTATATTATCATATTCATGGCGCCGAATACCATTTATTCTATGCTGAAAGTAAAGCGGTAGTAAAGAAAAGAATTACCAAATTAATTAATAATGCCGATGGGATTATTTGCTTGTCGACAAAATGGAAGGCGTTTTTTGAATCGAATTTCAAGCCTAAAAGAATATTTATTGTATCAAACATTATTGATTACCCGGTGCATGATGCACGCAAAGTAATCGGCAATCAACTCACTTTCTTGTTTTTGGGTCAGATTGGTGAACGAAAAGGAATTTTTGACATCCTGAAAGTTCTAAGCAAAAACAAAAGTAAATATGAGGGCAAACTTCAATTGGTTATTGGTGGGAATGGCGAGCTTGATAAATTGAATGCAATTATATCAAAGTACGGCCTGGAAACAATGGTTGATTTTGTTGGATGGATTTCAAAATCGGAGAAAGCCAACTGGCTGCAAAAGTCAAATGTTTACATTTTGCCGTCGTACAACGAAGGATTGCCAATTTCAATACTTGAAGCCATGTCATATGGACATCCGATAATTTCGACAAACGTTGGTGGAATCTCGGAGATTGTAAAACCCGGTAAAAACGGAATATTAATTGAACCGGGGAATTTAGAGCAAATAGAAAGTGCTATCGATTTTTTTCTTCACAGTTATGAAAAGATTGAAACCTACGGAAAGGTTTCAAAAAAAATGGTTAAAAAGCACTTGCCAAAATCGGTAATAGCCGAACTGCTTACTATTTA
>DASQBW010000594.1:0-2157 GCA_035635015.1 Draconibacterium sp.
ATTATTTGGAGTGTTGAAGGAAAGGTTATGGCATTCAGATTTGAACTTCCTGCAAAAGCACCATGAAATTGTGTTACTCCTTCAGGTATATTATAACTGGTAGTTGAACTAGCATCCGGGAATTGTAATATCTCGGTACCGTCAATGGTCATCAATGCTTCGTTTACTACCTTGTATGAACCATTAGAAGCCTCTACTGAAATAGAAGAAAGATTGTTCATACGGTTAAGTGCCGTAAAATCAATATAAGTTACACTTGATGGAATATGAATACTTGTAATGCCTGATTCAGAAAATGCATATGACTCTATGCGTTCAACGCCCTCCGGAATTGTTAGTTGTGTTATTCCGGCATGGTCAAAAGAATTCATTCCGATTTGGATTAAACTGGAAGGTAATGAAACAGAGTTTAAACCTGTACACATGTAAAATGTTTGACCGTGAAGAGAAGTAACACCCTCGGATATGGTTACGTTTTTCAATGAATTAGCACGATAAAAAGCACCACCCCATATGGCTTGAACCCCGCTTGGTGTGGTATAGTCCGTTGCTGACAGGAAGGGTGGGTAAATGTATAGATTCGTCATATCAGCGCTAAACAATACACCTTCGTGCATTTTCATTGAATGTCCTTCATAATAATCTGCTTCATACAATGAAATTTCTTCCAGGTTATCACATTCCTTGAAAATTGCCCATCCTATAGAGAAGAGTCCGGATGGTAATGAAACACTTCTTAAATTGCTGGTTTGTAAAACATTGGTTTCTTCATTATATGAAGGTGCGAAAGCACCTGAGTGAATATGGGTAACCGGTAATCCATCAATGTAGGCCGGAACAATTATTGATTCAGGTTGATCAATATGTGTTCCTACAACTGTATCAATAGGCTCACTTTCATAATACCAATCTTCTGGGGTATTACCGGCAAGCGATGCAATTGTTATCCTGCTGTTACCAACAATATAATAGGTGAAATATTCCTTGGGTGTCCAGTTTTCAGTCGAGGTCCATTTTGCATAAAGTGTCGTATCTGAGGAAACAGCATTTTCATTAAAATTCCATAATTCGCCCCAATCATTATTATTACTACCCTTTTGGGTGTACCATCCGGCTAATATATACCCCTGTTCTAACGATGCCGTTACTTCTGGTTTTTCCAACATGCCCCCATCCTGAATGTGTAATGTATCAGTAAACCCGTTAATTGCAACTTCACCTAGATCGTAATTCACCTTAAACGATGCGTTTTCGATTTCTTCCGTTCGGGCTATCAGTACTATTTGCACCGTATTTTCTTTTCCTTTTTCAATAGTAATTGAGTTATCCCATGATTCAAAATGATCCCAATCAATATGGTTTACATGCAAGCTGTAGTTATTATCCCCTCCCCGAAAACAATTTTTAAATGTAAATTCACCTGTAGATGTATTATATGAGGAACCGGTATTTTCATCCACATAATTTGCTGAAGCAATTTGATCAAAGGTAAAGGCATAGCCCTGGCAGTTGGTTCCGTAGCCAATATCCATCAGACTTAACTGGTCGGCTGGAACAGGTTCTCCATTCTCATATTTAACCGTTCCTTTTAATATAGTAGCTTCATCAATCTCAAGTAATTTTACGTTAATTGTTATTTCTGTTTGTGGATATGAATTTCCCTCTTCATAACTTAACAGGGGCCAGTGTAAACATCTTTCATAAGTATTGAAATTTGCTACATCCCATGCTTCAATTGAAAAATTATATGGATTCATACCCTGATTAGGAGCCGGTAAACCTGAGATGGTAAATTGTCCGTTTTCATTACTTTTTACCTTAACCGATTCTATTAGCATTGTGCTGTCGGTACTAAGACGAAACTGTATAATAATGTCTTTAAGAATGTTGCCATCCTGGTTTTTTGTTACTCCCGAAATTTTAAAATTACCACTATGTTCTCCGTTATAGGTTACGTCGCTTGGTAAATTGTTGTCTTCACTGGGATTGTTGTTATTATTATCCTCATTTTCTGCAAGATCTTCTTTTTTGCATGAGGATATGATTATGAGAAAAAGCATAGAAATAACGAAAAGATAGTTTGATTTCTGGTACATGGTTTTTTGTTTTTTTGTTATGTTATTACACATACGGTGGAATATTACAAAAGGTTTAATG
>DASQBW010000595.1:0-1617 GCA_035635015.1 Draconibacterium sp.
TATAAACCATCATGTCGCCGGGCTCAATTATCAGCTGTTTGCCACGGTTATTCTCAGCTTGTTCCTGTTTTTCTTTCTTCTCCTTTTTAGCTTTGCTTTCGTACACGGTAACTTTTGCCGTGTCAGCCAAATTCCCGAGCATTGCAATTATAGTTCCGCGCCCGGTATTCTCTGCGGAATAGAACATGTTTACTCCCGAATCGGGGAACATTCCCAATTCTGTCGGTTCAACCGACCAAATAAACGAAGTATCAACCTTAGTGCCCGTAGAATCGATATATAAAGCACGAAGTTCAACAGAATCGCTCATTTCTACTTTTATGTGGTCAGGAACAATTTTAATTTTAGGATATTCGTCCTCCATTTCATTCTCAACGTCATCATCGTCTTTAACGGGGCCATTAACTTTAAGTGCTACCGAATCGCGCAGTTCCTTGTATTTGGCGATCAGGTAACCCTCGCCTGAATGGTTTGTAACTAAGTATCCATTCTTGTCAACTTTCCCAAGATAGCCGGGTTCTGTATCCCATTTAATTCGGGCATCATCAACCAAGATGCCGGCACTGTCAGTATATACAGCTGAAACTGTGTACATCGTGTCGGGATTTAGTGTTAGGTCACCACCATCAATCTTAAGCGATCCCTGACTAATTGCAGCGAATGACATGAGCATAGCGGTTAATAACAGCAATAATTTCGGGTTTGTGTAAATTTTTTTCATAAGTAGAAATTTAAATTTTGCCAACTCAATTATCGCATATTGTATGTTAGGGAAAAATGAATCCGGATTACATATTCCCGGCACAAAATAAGTGACAGAAACCTGCGTGCACATGAGATTCTTTTAATTGACTTTAAAAAAATAGTATAATACGTCCTATATTAATATTCTAAAAAAGACAAAAAGGTAATCCTTTTGCCCCTTATTGCGTATAAATACATAGCTTGACTTATACGAAATATTATGAAAGTAATGTTGGAGAAAGATTTGTTCCCGAAGCAAAAAGTGTTGCTTTGGCAAACAAGTGAAATAGTTAATGAGTTAAAAACCAGTTATTATGGCAATTTTTCTATACGGAATCGTCGTGATAGCTATAATCGTTGCAGTATTGATTTTATGCTATCGGGATGTAAAACATAGCTAAAAGTATTTTGGTATGGGGCTGCACCCATGAAATACCACTGATTGAATGGAGTAAATGCCATAACAGGGAGAGTTTGTACTTATTTAACTGTTTTCTTTCAACCGTAATAGTCTGCCGGATTTGATGTATTTGCACCCTCTAAAGCACTGATCATCTTCTACTTATTAACAATTCATTTTTGATAACTATCTCATTTAAAGCGAAACAACAGAGTGAAAGAACCGTAACTTCAGTTGTAATTCAAAACAATAAATTATGGCAGTTTTTATTTACGGCGTATTATTTCTGATGGCAATTTCTGTAATGATGTACAGAAGTTATCAGGATGCCAAAGGTAACCATTAAAGAAGCATCTGTCTTTTAAAACTGTGATGTTGGTCCGCCACCGGAGGTTTCAAAACCTCGGGTAAGGGAATAACTGCCCCCTGCATTACGTTCCCAATCCATTTTAATTTATTGAGAAGCATTTGAA
>DASQBW010000596.1:0-2891 GCA_035635015.1 Draconibacterium sp.
TTGAGAAACAACTCGAAATGATAGAGAAGCAGCGTGAAATGGCCGAAAAATATGGTCGACAACCGATCTTTCTTTCCACACCGGGCGACACCAATACGGTTTATTACATTGATGGAAAAAAGGTAAAAAGCGACGAGGTAAAGGAATTATTGAAAAATAATGAAGTTGAGCAAATCGAGAAAACCGATGATGATGGTAAAACAGTCATCAAGATAAAAACAAAAAAGGCGCTTGAATAAGCGCCTTTTTCTTTGCTGTATAATTTCTGTTATTTCTGTACGTGTACATCCATTTGCGGGAAAGGAATATTGAGACCTTCTTTGTCAAATGTTTTGTAAACTTTTTCGGTAAGATCGAAATAAATTCCCCAGTAGTTGGCGGCTTCGGCCCACACACGAACCACCAAATTTACCGAGCTGTCGGCCAATTCGCTAACTGCAATGAACGGTTCGGCAGGATCGTTTATAATTCTTTCGTCAGCTTTAATCAATTTCATTAATACTTCTTTGGCTTTATCTACATCATCACCGTAAGCAATACCAAAGGTAAAATCTACACGGCGTTTTTCTTCGGAAGAAAAGTTGATCATCGATCCGGTTGATAATCCACCATTCGGGATAATAATCGTTTTGTTGTCGGGTGTTTTAAGGATGGTGTTAAAAATCTGAATTTCGCTAACGATGCCGGCATGTCCCTGGGCACTTATAAAATTGCCCACCTTGAAAGGTTTAAAAATGAGGATCATTACACCACCTGCAAAATTTGATAAAGTGCCCGAAAAAGCCATACCAATGGCCAAACCAACGGCACCTAAAATAGCAATAAAGGAGGTCATTTGAACGCCCATCATTCCAATAACAGCTATCCATAACATGGCTTTCAGGCCAATACCAATCAAGCTGTTCAGAAAACCCCGAAGTGAAGGGTCTAGTTCCTGTTTCTCAAAACGTTTGCGGAGAGCATTTCTGATTGCTGAGATAGCCCACAAACCAATAATGAGTGTGATAATTGCCCCAATTAGTTTGGGACCGTAAGTCATTACTAAGTCGTAAATCTGTTCGGATAAATTGTTTACTTCTTCCATTTTTGTTTGGTCATTTAAATTTGTAATAAGATACAAACTTTACTTGATAATGTTCAAAAAAAGGGATTCAAATGTATTGAATCCCTTTTTCATAATTTCATGCATTAATTACCTAATTACTAGAATAAACCAGTTCTCCTCTAAGATAAAGGAGTGTATCGTTTACATTCGAAAAACCATTTAGCTCTTCATCTTTTATGCGAATATCGAAGATACGTTCTAAATAGTGTGTAAAAATAGACCAATCAATGTTGTCGAAATTCAGATCCTCATAAAACGAGGCGGTCAAACAGATGTTATCCCTGGTAACTCCTGTTTTTCGTAACACCCGGTAAAGGTTTCTGCGTAACGACTTTTCTGTAACTGTTTCCATTATAAATGTTTAAAATTCGAACAAATGAATTCACGGGTCAAATATATAAATTTTCAATTAGTTCGTCCTGCTGAATAACTAATAATCCAAATCATAATCCTCTTTTTACATTCCTATTGACACAGAAAGCTCGGTAAAGTTGCAACTATTCTAAATATTCGTGTTTCAGCAAGCTGTAAATTTTTAGGTTAACATAGCCGTATTCGTGGTGTTCTCCCTGTCGCTCAGTACCTTCGCAGACAAATCCCAGTTTTATTGGTATTTTTGCACTTGGCATATTTTCTTCTGCAACCTTAATTTGAATACGATTCAATTTTTGTTTCTGAAATGCAAAACGTATTAGTTTTTCAACACACATTGTAATTATTCCTTTTCCCTGCATTTTTTCTGCCAGCCAATATCCAAGTTCAGTTTTACGGTTCATCCAATCGGTATCTTTAAAACCAATTAATCCTGCAAATACTTCGCTATACCATATGGTATAAACCAGGTCGCTTTTGTTGTCTTTTGCCGCAACACTTTCAATAAAAGCTTTTGTGTCTTCCAGCGTACTGGTGTAAGTTACAAACGGGAGCCATTTTTTCAGGAATTTACGATCACGGTCGATGGTTTGGAAAACAATGTTGGCGATTGATGGGTTAATTAATTCGAGCCTGATTTTGTCGTTAATCCTAATGTGTTCCATTTCTAAGTTTATTTAAATCGAATAAAAAAACCTGCTGGTAATGTGTTCTGGTTTTTTCGCACGAAACTAAGATGCTGTCGTTGCTTAAAAAACAAATGCCTTCGGTTTGGGCGCCGTCAATTCCTTCAAGAATGATGGTTTGGTTTAGTCCTTCAAAAAAGCGGTCGTCCTCGAAGTCAGAAAATAGCCAGATAAATGACTGATAATTCTCGTAACCCAAAAGTGCCAGCGTTTTATTATCGGGGCTGATATCAGCTCCGGTAACCAAAGCTTTCACATCAAAAGTATCGGTTGGAGTAATTTCATATTCTCCTCTTTTTATTGGTAGTTCATACTGCCAGGTGGTTCCGTCGCGCCAGTTTTTACTAAATATATACAGCCTGTTTTTAAAGGCTACCATTGCTTCACAATCGTACGGGGTGGTTTTATCGGCAAAATTAAACTGATCCTGACCGGCATATTTGAATTCAATTTTAGTGGCATCAACTTCTTGCTCTTCATTTTCGGATCTATCCTTTTTATTGAACATGTAAACACAAAGATCTTTACGAGCTCCGCTGTTGTTCCCAAAGTCGCCGATAAAAATACGATTACTATCTTGCGTCATTGATTCCCAGTCACTATTCTTCGCATTATCCAACTCAATAACATACTTTATTTTGCCCGATTTGTTGAATCCATACAATTTGTTTTCTCCACCGCTGTCATTAAATCCCCAAAAATGATTGTCAAAAATCATTAATCCGGAC
>DASQBW010000597.1:0-2150 GCA_035635015.1 Draconibacterium sp.
GTTAATGAATCCGGTTGGGCAGGGCATTATAAGTTCATTAACACATTTTTCAGAACAAAAGCCGGGGTTTGGCCGTTTAAAACTATCTTTGCATGCGAATTCAAAAAAAAACAATTATTAATATGGACGAAGGCCCGTATCATAGAGAATTAAAAAATAACTCTTACCACTAGGAGCCACATTGCCTCCTGCCGGTAAAAAACAGAGGAGGTAATACCATGTTGAAAATTTTCAAATCCTTTGGCGGATACAACGAAATTGAAAAGCCTGAAAATGGTTGCTGGATAAACATTACGCAACCTACCACCAACGAAATAGAATTACTTACAAAAGACTTTAATGTACCGCAAGATGTAGTGCGCGATATTCTCGATGCCGATGAACGGTCGAGGATTGAGCACGACGATGACTGGTCGCTGATTATTATCCGTATTCCGGTACCCGATAAGGATAATGGAGTTCCGTATTTTACGGTGCCGCTCGGAATTTTTATGACGGATAGTTTTACCATCACCCTGTGTCAGGTTGAAAACGAGGTGTTGCCTTACGATAGTCCGTCGCTGTATCGCGATAATATCCGACCCATGAAAGACGTATTGAATTTTGCATTAAAACTGTTTCTTCGAACTGCCAATACTTACTTGCGCTACCTGAAATACATTAATCAGCAAACGGCTATTATTGAGCAGGATCTGGAAAAATCGATCCGAAATAAGGAGTTAAACCGGCTGTTGAAAATGGAAAAATGCCTGGTGTTTTTTATTACCTCGATAAAAGCCAACGAACTGGTTTTGGCAAAACTAAAAAATGGGAACCGGCGATCAATCAGCGAAATCAACGAAGATTTATTGGAAGATGCCATTATCGAAAACAAACAGGCGTTGGATATGGCGCAAATTTATTCCGACATTCAAAGCGGAATGATGGACGCTTTTGCTTCCGTAATTTCGAACAATCTGAATGTGGTAATGAAACAGTTGGCTTCCATTTCCATTATTTTAATGATTCCTACACTTGTGGCCAGTTTTTACGGAATGAATGTGCCAAACAATCTGGAAACGCATCGTTGGGCATTTTTTCTCATTCTCGGAATTTCAATAGTTCTGGCACTTGTTGGCATTCTTATTTTCCGAAAGCGCGAGTGGTTTTAATATCCGACCGCTTCTAACTAAGAATCAGTTTACCTTTATTTAATGATTTGTTTAGATGTATGTATACGTCAATATATTCTTTTGACGTATATTTGCGTCAAAAGAAATTACAATGGTACAATCAAAGACCGATTTATTCGATGAGCAGCTTAAAATGCAGGCAGCTTATTTTAAGGTGTTGGCACATCCTGCACGTTTAAAAATATTACAGTACCTATCAGAAGCAAACAGCTGCATTACCGGCAATCTCTCAGAAGAACTGCCGTTGGGCAGAACCACGGTAAATCAGCACATTAAAGAATTAAAAGAAGCCGGCCTGATACAGGGCCACATTGAAGGAGTTCGTACAAAATATTGTTTGAACCCGGAAAAAATTACGGAAGTGAAGGCAGTAATTCAACAATTCATAAACCAGCTGAACATTGGTGATTATGAATGTAATTCGCAACAACATTAATCGAAAAATAAAATGAAAGTATTAATTCTTTGTACAGGCAACAGTTGCCGCAGCCAAATGGCACACGGTTTTTTACAATCGTTTGATGAACGTATTCAGGTTGAATCGGCGGGAACCGAAGCCTCAGGAAAGTTAAACGCGGGCGCGGTAAAAGCAATGGCCGAAATTGGTGTTGACATCAGTAGTCACACTTCCGATTCGGTTGAAAAATACCTGAACGACGAGTGGGATTATGTAATTACCGTTTGCGGGGGAGCTAACGAAAAATGCCCGGCTTTTATTGGTAAAGTAAAGCATCGCCTACACATTGGTTTCGACGATCCTTCGCATGCCGAAGGAACACCCGAATTTGTGTGGAGCGAATTTCAGCGCGTTCGCGACGAAATTAAAGCCCGTTTTTGGAAACTTTATGAAGAAGATATAAAACCACAGCTTTAGGTTGGCTTTAGTAAAACGGTTAGCGCAGTTAAAAATGAGTAACAACAAGAATCAAATCGGGTTTTTCGAAAAATACCTGAGCCTTTGGGTGGCAATTTGTATTG
>DASQBW010000598.1:0-4420 GCA_035635015.1 Draconibacterium sp.
GTATTTTGCAACGTAAGCAAATTGGCGACGAGGTTCGCGACCTTGGTTTGGAAGGACAAATGCAAAAACAAGGAACGCCAACTATGGGCGGAATTATCATCCTGATGGCCATTATTATTCCAACATTGTTATTTGCCCGCCTCGATAATATCTACATTCTTTTGATGCTGATAACCACCGCATTTTTGGGAATGATCGGTTTTATCGACGATTATATCAAGGTTTTCAAAAAGAATAAAGAGGGACTGGCCGGAAAATTCAAAATTCTGGGTCAGGTGAGTTTGGGGCTTATTGTTGCTGCCACCCTTTTTATCAGCGAAGATGTAAAAGTACGTGAGCATGTTAGCGATGAGAATGGAACTTTTCTGACTGAACAGGTAACTGATCCAGCTACCGGAGAAACTACCGAGCAGTTTGTAATGGAAGATGTGAAATCGACCAAAACGACCATTCCATTTATTAAAAAGAATGAGTTTGATTATGCATGGCTGGTAGCTTTTACTGGTGATGCTGCATCCTGGATGAAATGGCTGATTTATGCCATCGCAATTATTTTAATAATTACAGCTGTATCGAATGCAGCAAACTTAACCGACGGAATTGATGGCTTAGCTACAGGAACTTCGGCCATTAGTGGTGCTACATTTGGTATTCTGGCTTACGTAAGTGGTAACATCATTTATGCTGATTATCTGAATATAATGTACATCCCGAACATTGGTGAACTGACTGTATTTATTGCGGCTTTTATCGGGGCTACGGTTGGATTTTTATGGTACAATTCATTCCCTGCACAGGTATTTATGGGCGACACCGGAAGTTTGGCTTTGGGTGGAATTCTGGCTGTGTTTGCTGTTATCATCCGCAAAGAAATTTTGATTCCGCTGTTGTGTGGAATTTTCCTGTTGGAGAACCTGTCGGTAGTAATTCAGGTGTTCTGGTTTAAATACACCAAACGTAAATATGGCGAAGGACGCAGAGTGTTTCTGATGAGTCCGATTCACCACCATTTTCAGAAAAAAGGTTTCCCGGAACCAAAGATTGTAACACGCTTTTGGATAGTCGGAATTATTCTGGCAGTGATAACAATTGCAACATTAAAAATGAGATAGAGTGAAAGGATTGGTAGCCATATTAGGAGGAGGCGAAAGCGGAGTTGGAGCAGCCATTCTTGCACAAAAAAAAGGATACGATGTATTTGTATCCGACCTTGGGAAAATCAAGGAGAAATACAAAGACGTTCTTTCAAATTATAAAATCGATTTTGAAGAAAGCCATCACTCGGAAGATAAAATTCTAAGCGCCGAGCTGGTAGTGAAAAGTCCGGGAATCCCCGAAACTGCACCGTTGGTAAAACAATTAAAGGCGCAAGGCACTCCCGTAATCTCGGAAATAGAATTTGGAGGTCGTTTTACATCGGCCAAAACCATTTGTATTACCGGAAGTAATGGCAAAACAACCACGACTTTGCTGACTTATCATATTCTGCAAAAAGCAGGAGTGAATGTTGGTTTGGCCGGAAATGTTGGAAAAAGCTTTGCGTGGCAGGTGGCCGAAGAAAATTTTGACGTGTACGTAATCGAGCTGAGCAGTTTTCAGTTGGATGGAATGTACGATTTTAAAGCAGATGTAGCAGTGTTGATGAACATCACACCCGATCATCTTGATCGTTACGGCTACGATATGCAGAACTACATCTATTCGAAATTCAGGATTCTTCAAAATCAAACAGCGACTGACTTCTTCGTTTATTGTGCCGACGACGAAGTCATTCAAAAAGAAATAAATAAAAGAGATATAAAACCTGTTCAACTTCCTTTTGGGTTGGGAGAGGCTGCCGGGCCTGGAGCAGGTGTGAGAGACAATCGGATAATTATCAACTTTAATCAAAATCAATTCAGCATGTCGATACTGGATTTATCTTTACAGGGGAAACACAATACCTACAACAGCATGGCCGCAGGCATTGCAAGCAAGGTATTCAAAATCAGGGATGAACAATTGAGAGAGAGCCTTTCCGACTTTACTGGTGTAGAGCATCGTTTAGAGCGTTTTCTTAAGGTTCATGGCATCGAGTTTATTAACGACTCGAAAGCGACGAATGTAAATTCATCGTGGTATGCGTTGGAAAGTGTACACAAACCGGTGATCTGGATTGCCGGAGGAGTGGACAAAGGCAACGATTATTCCATGTTACAAGGTTTGGTCACCAATAAAGTGAAAGCCGTTGTTTGTCTGGGAAAAAATAATGCGAAGTTACACGAAGCTTTTGGCGATTGTGTGGCAGACATTGTCGATGCATCAAGCATGGAAGAAGCTGTGAAAGCTGCTTACTACCTGGCCCGAAATGGCGACACAGTACTTTTATCGCCGGCGTGCGCAAGTTTCGATTTATTTGAGAATTACGAAGACAGAGGAAATCAATTTAAAAAAGAAGTAAGGAATTTGTAATGCAACATTCCATTCTGAAATTATTTAAGGGCGACCGCGTGCTTTGGATGGTGCTGATGCTGTTATCGGTGTTGTCGCTGCTTATAGTGTACAGTTCAACAGGTGCATTGGCCTATCGTGTGGCTCACGGAAATACTTTAAAATACCTGTTTCGTCAGGTTGTGTTTTTGGGTGCCGGAATTGGCGTTATCTTACTTATGGTGAATGTGCTGCCAATAAAATTGTATTCAAAACTGGCATGGTGGGCGTTGTTAGCCAGCATCGGATTTTTACTTTTTTCGATTGTGATGCGCGGAACATCGTTTGTTTCTTCCAGCGGACGTACACTTAATTTCTGGGGTGCAACATTTCAGCCGGCCGAAATGGCCAAAATTTCACTGGTGTTATATTCTGCCAAAATTTTAGGAAAACGCCAGAAAACAAAAGGCGATCTGTGGGAAGCATTTAAGAAGATAATTTTTTATACAGCTATTGTCTGTGGTTTGATTTTTATATCCGATTTCTCAACCTCGGCATTGCTTTTCGCAACAATTATGACCATGATGTTTTGTGGCCGGATTCCGTTAAAATATTTGTTTTCGCTTGTTGGTATTGGAATTGCGTTGGTGGTAACGATCTATTTTACTGCCGATCTACTGCCGGATAGCATTGGTCGTGTACATACCATAAAAGGGCGAATTGAACGATTTATAAATCCGCCTACACCCGAAGCGTCGCAGGGAATTACACAGGCCGACTATGCAAAACTGGCCATTTATTCAGGCGGAATTATTGGAAAAGGTCCCGGCCATTCAGACGTAAGTAATTACATGGCCGCTGCGTATAACGATTTTATTTTTGCCATAATCGTTGAAGAATATGGTTTGTTGGGCGGTATTGCGGTAATTATGCTTTTCCTGATTTTCTTTTTCAGGGGAGTGGTGATTGTCAGGCGGGCCAACCGGACATTCCCGGCGTTTATGGTTATTGGACTAACATTGGTGCTGGTTTTTCAGGCCATGATAAATATAGGTGTTTCAAGCGGAGCGTTACCGGTAACCGGACAGCCACTGCCCTGGATTAGTCTGGGAGGAACATCGCTGTTGTTTACTTCGCTGGCTTTTGGATTGATTCTTAGTGTGAGCCACCAAAATCAGCAGAACAAAGAAGTTACGGAGCAACCAATTATGATTAAAGCTCCTGACGAGGATTATGAAATAGAAAACGATGACAAAGATAAATAAAGTCATAATTAGCGGAGGAGGTACCGGGGGACATATTTTCCCGGCGCTTGCAATTGCCAACGAAATTAAGAAGCGCAATCCTGACGCTGACATTTTATTTGTTGGTGCTGAAGACCGGATGGAAATGGAGAAAGTACCGGCTGCCGGATATAAAATTATTGGCTTGCCTGTAATGGGGTTTCCTAGGAAACCCAGCATGAAAATGATTACGTTCTTTAAAAAGCTCCGACAGAGTTCGAAGTTGGCTAAAAAAATTGTGGTCGATTTTAACCCTGAAGTCGCGATTGGTGTTGGCGGTTACGCCAGTGGTCCGCTGTTAAGGGCGGCTGCAAAAGGAAAGGTACCTTGTTTAATTCAGGAACAGAATTCGTATGCCGGAATTACCAATAAGTTGCTCAGCAAAAAGGTGAATTCAATTTGTGTGGCTTACGATAAGATGGAGCGTTTTTTCCCAAAAGAAAAGCTGGTATTTACAGGAAATCCTGTTCGTGAAAATTTGACCGAAAAACAAAATAGAAAAGAAGCGTTTGAGTTTTTTGAAGTAAGCGAGGATGATAAAATTATATTGATTGTTGGTGGCAGTCTTGGTGCGCGTTCAGTAAACCAGGCAGTGATTAAAAATATAAAAGAAATAGCAGCTTCGGGAGTTCAGGTAATCTGGCAAACCGGTGCATATTATTTCGATAAAATTCAGGAAGAACTAAAAGGTACAAAACCAAAAAATCTGCAGATCCATAAGTTTATAT
>DASQBW010000599.1:0-2481 GCA_035635015.1 Draconibacterium sp.
AATCAGGAGTGGCCTTAAAATCCGGATTTGGTTCTTTTGTAGGACTTCTGGCCGGGACATTGCTTAAACTTATCACTTCGGGATTAATGACCTGGCACTTTATAAAAGAAATTATTGTTGCCATATAATAAACAGTTTGTCGTTTATAATATTTAGGTTTCATTTAAGTTTATTAAACGTAAACATGTTTTAATATAATATTTTTGTCACGTGGCAAAAAAGAAAAAAAATACTGTCTCCCGGACAAAAAGAATGGTGAACAGAAAAAAAGGAAATTCAAAAAGAACACAGAAGAAACACCCGTTTCTAAGTTTTATATTTAAAGCCGGAATAGTTGTTTTCTTGCTGGGGTGTCTGTTCTTTATCCTGGTGTTTCTGGGAGTTTTAGGGCCAGTCCCTTCAAAATCGCAATTGCATCAGATCAATAATCCTCTGGCATCGGAGGTTTATTCCATCGATGGGAAAATACTTGGACGTTACTACATCGAAAACCGGAGTTATGCAACTTTCGACGAAATTTCGCCAAATGTAATCAATGCGCTTATCGCAACAGAAGATTCGCGTTTTTATGAACACCGCGGAATAGATGAGATTGCCCTGGCAAGGGTATTGGTAAAATCAATTCTGATGCACAACAATTCTTCAGGTGGTGGAAGTACAATCAGCCAGCAGATAGCTAAAAACCTTTTCCCCCGGATAGATTACGGACCGTTATCGATGCCGGTAAACAAATTGCGCGAGGCAATTATTGCTTACCGGCTTGAACGGATTTACAATAAACAAGAAATTTTGGCTTTGTACCTGAATACTGTACCATTCGCTGAAAACACATTTGGAATTGAAGTAGCTGCCGAGCGATTTTTCTCCAAATCGCCAAGAAGTTTGGATGTGCATGAAGCAGCAGTTTTGGTGGGAATGTTAAAAGCCAATAATTACTACAATCCGCGTACACACCCCGACCGGGCAATTAGCCGCCGTAACGTGGTAATCGACCAAATGGAAAAATACGATTATCTGAATGCCGCTGATGCCGCCAGATTCAAAGAAAAACCATTGGACATTCACTACAGGTTAATTTCTTACAATCAGGGGCCTGCACCCTATTTTCTTGAACGCCTCAAGCCTGAATTGCTGGAATGGTGCAGAAATAATGTAAAAGAAAACGGCGAATCTTATAACATTTATACCGATGGTCTAAAAATAAAAACCACTATAGAGTATAACCTGCAGCGTTATGCACAGCAGTCGGTTCAAGAGTACATGAAAAACCTGCAAAAGGTTTTTGATAATCACTGGAAATCAAGAGACCTGTTTAAAGAAAATCCCGCTATTCTGAAAAGTGCAATTCAAAATAAAAACAGCAGCGGTACCAACTATTCTGAAGAATTTAAAAAGTACTCTGCTATAACAAATGCCACTTTATTTACATGGGACGGTCTGAAAAATGAAGAAATAACGCGTCTCGATTCTTTAAAACATTATTTAAAACTTTTAAATGCCGGTTTTATCGCAATCAATCCGCAAAATGCACAATTAAAAGCTTGGGTTGGCGGAATCGACTATCGTTTTTTCCAATACGACCATGTTACCGCTCCCCGGCAAACAGGTTCCACCTTTAAACCTTTTGTTTACCTTGCCGCGCTTGAGGAAGAAATTAGCCCAAATACCTACTTTGTTAATCAGCACAAAATTTACGAAGAGTATAACGACTGGTCGCCCAGAAACTCGCATGATGAATATGGTGGATATTATACCATGAAAGGAGCATTGGCCAAGTCGATAAATACTGTATCGGTCGATGTTTTGCTGGAAGCCGGTATTGAAGAAACAATTGAGGTTGCTGAAGATCTGGGCATTTCGGCTGAGTTACCGGAATATCCATCACTTGCATTGGGTGTTGCTTCTATTTCGTTAAAAGAAATGGTTGAAGCTTTTGCGGGCATTGTTAACGATGGAAAACCCGTTAAAGCCAATTACTTATTGGAAATAGCCGATAAAAATGAAAACGTATTGAAGACTTTTAGTTATAATCTGCCGGATGTACCTGTAGTATCTCCAGAAAACTGCCGCGCTGTAATTAATATGATGGAAGCCGTTATTGACGAAGGAACAGGCAGAGGAATTAGAACGACCTACAACATACCCGGCGAATTCGCAGGCAAAACGGGAACGACTCAGGATAACTCAGACGGATGGTTTATTGGTATCACTCCTGAATTGGTAACCGGATGTTGGGTAGGCGTCGACGACCCTCGTGTGCATTTCAGAACAACCACTTATGGCCAGGGTGCATACATGGCTTTGCCTATCGTTGGCAAGTTTTTTTACAAAACGTACCGCGACAAAAAATTTGAATACTTAAAATATAGTAAGTTTAAAGACCCGAAGCCTGAATTACTGGCCATGCTTGAAAAACCAACTTACAAGGAAGAATTAGATATTGATAAACGTGATTTTAATTTTGCCAGTATTTTCGGCAAG
>DASQBW010000600.1:0-8178 GCA_035635015.1 Draconibacterium sp.
GGCATAATCAAAACGAAAGCGTTTAATTTTTAAACCGAATCCGGCTGAAAATCCAACGGTGGATACTTTGTTGTCGAATTTTAATTCCTGGCGGCGTTGGTAGTTGTAACCTACACGCAAGGTGAAATTTTCCGAAGGGAGTATCTCTGCTCCTAATACTAGGTGGCGCATGGTTTGTTTGGCAAAACTTTCTTCGCGTTGGTGGATGGTTTCGCCGTTAAACTCCTCATCTTCATCGCTCGATGTCAGATCCCAGTGATTAAGCTGCTGCAAAGTAGCCGAAAAAACTAAAGGTGCATGCTTTAAACGACGGCTGATTCCTGCCTGAATGTTCAGGGGAATGGTTTCGCGATCGGCCCCATCGTAGTAGGTCGAAATCTGCGTTCCTATGTTTCGCACTACCAGGGCAACGTTGGTATAACCATCTTTACTGGTAAAACTTGCACCAAGGTCGGCGGCAATTCCAAATGACTGGTAGGTTTCGAACGACGATAAGATGGGTTTAAGGTTGATGCCGTAATTCAGGCGTTTATAGCGGTTCGAGTATATGATGTTAAGTGCATATTCGGCCGCATTAAACGTTGCTCCTGTACGTTCGCCTGTTTCAAGGGCCTCGTCGAACTGCCCGTAATTTATGTAGTGCATTCCCACAGCAAAATTACCAATACCCTCGTAAGTTTTGGCATACGAGGCATAACCGTAATTCACATCAGCAAAGTAATTTACGTAGTTTACCAATACGCGATTGTCCATTTCTCTGTGCAGTAAGGCAGGATTGGCATAAGGTAAATTCAGGTCGCTCGAATCGAGAATAGCAATTTGAGTCCCACCCAAAGCAGCAATGCGTGCCGAGTTGGTCAGCTCCAGAAACTGGTAGGTGTATTCACCTCCGATTTGTGCCTTTCCGGTTAAGAACAATAAGCTGAATAAAACTAATGCGTATATTTTTCGCTTCATGCGTGCGCTTCATTTTTTCTAAAACGCCAAAGGTATTTAATTATTATTACAGGGGAAACAGAATGGGGAAATTATAAGGGCTGAGTTAGTTATAGCCTGGCTCCGGGTGAGGCTATAACTAAATTGAAGTTATTTCTTTGCTGATAACGTACAAACTTTCGCAAGCGATGGTAGTTACTATTGATCTAACAGCCCTGTTCCAAAAGGACTTGAACTATCAGCTGTGTAGTCTCGATAAAATCCAATTCTTTCATTTCTTCTCCGTTCACTTAAATTTCCAGTTCCAAAACTACCACTGAATCCATCATTAGAAATTACTTCACATTCGAGGTTTAACAACGAATTGTATAAGTCAAACTCTATCTTTTTATAGTGAATTGTTATACCTAATTCGTGCAATTCATTTTTAATTTGAACTAAACTGTCAAGTGTTAAAGAACGTCCAAATGCTACTTCTACTCTTTTTACCGTTTGGTCATCATTTAATTGAATTTGAAGACTTTCCTCTTTTTGTGGAAAATCATATTGAGCTTTGGCATTAAAGATACTTGTGAACATGAAAATCAGAAGAAAAGTCGATACCGATAAAATTGAAATTTTTTTCATTGTATTGGTTTTTAAATTAAATAAATCTTTGATATACCATAGAATTGTATGGTATTCCAATTTTGATGGTTGATTTTTGTCTTTTACATCATAACCGGTATCTGATGTCTTAAAAAAATCAAATTCCAGAGTTTTAGAAATAATTTTGATCGTTGCAGCCCTTGGATTCACACTCCCAGATTCAATTCTCTGGATTGTTCGAGTTGTAACATTGCATTTATCTGCAACTTCGCTCTGTGTTAAACCTTTAAGCGTTCTAATCTCAATTAATTTTTTCCCAAAATCCAAGTTTTTCATTAAAATTGAAAATTTATGTAAAGATTGTATTCAACTTTTAACCAAACCAAAAATTTATATCGTATTATACACGACATTTATACGACAAAGCTTGTATGAGTCAGAATAATAGTGTTTTATAAGTTCAATATTTTTATTTAAGATCTAATTTATAGTGTTGAAGTAACTTCTTTATAACTCGTATAAATAAACCGCTGTTGATATTTCAACCATATCGTTATTAAAAATCCTGAAGACTCTGCTTTTTCTTTTATTTGTTACTGGTGTGTATTAAATGGTTTAAAGATTACAACACACTAAATGTAAATATAATTCAACAAAATAACAGAGTCATCACCAAATTCAAAAATTCTCCTTCTTTAACTCCTCAAAAACTTCCAGTACAATGGGGCAGGTTTCGCAGTTCTTATGCGACAGGTCGAGGATTTGGTAAAAACGTTTACGGTCGGTGTGCGGGTATTCCCGGCAGGCTTTTGGGCGGCTTTCGTAAACCATACAATAGTTGTCGGGCAACAGAAAAGGGCAGGGATGGGTGTTAAAAATAAAGTCGTCGTCTTCATCGGTTTTTATGTATTGTTCCATAAAATCGGCTACTTTCATTTTAAGGTGTTTGGCCAGTCGCTCAATGTCTTTATCGAAGAGGCGCGGACCAATTGTTTTACAACAGTTGGCACAATCGAGGCAGTCGAAATCATCAAAAGCTTCGTAATGCAATGCATGCACCACATCATCAAGCCGTTTGGGTTTCTTCTTTTTTAGCTTTTTTAAGAATGCAGTTGTTTCCTGCCTGTTTTTATCGGTAAGCAGTTTTAATTCTTCCGGTGTTTTATAGTTAATGTTCATTTTAGGTACAATTTATTTTCGGTGTACTTCAACTGCTTTTTGCTTTCCGTTTGTATCTCTTTTCCTGATTTGCGATAGGAACAGGCCGGTTACTACCACAATGATTCCTGCTATTTTCTGAAACCCTAATTCATCTTTTAAAATAAAAAAAGACAAGACAGCAACACAAACTGGAATGAGATTGATAAAAGTATTGGATCGGGTAACGCCGAGTTCCCGTACACTTTGTGTAAAAAAAACAAAGGCCAGTGTTGATGAAAAAACAGCCAGTAAAACAATAGCCCTGAAGGCTTGCGGATGGAAGGGCGTTTGTATAAAATCGTTAAAATCGATAAAAAGCCATATTGGAAGAAACAAAAGTACCCCGATAATATTTTGATAAGCGATAATGGTTAGCGTGTTGTATCGCGATGCCAGGTTTTTTAGCAACAACGAATAGCCAATTGTAGAAAGAACCGCCAGAAATTCCAGCCCAACACCCAGTGGCGAAGCATCGAAGCGAAGATTACCGTTAAGTACCACCATGGCTACTCCTGCAAACGAAAAGAGCAGCCCGACAAGAGTCATGGTTCTTAATTTTTCTTTGTAAAAAAACCAAACGGCAAGTGGAGTGATAAGTGGAATTGTAGCTACAATAACAGCGGCTGCAGTTGAAGAAACATATTGCAATCCGTAACTCTCGCCAAGGAAATATAAAAATGGCTCGAAAAACGACATGATGAAAAATAATTTCAGATCTTTTTTATCGGGTTTTTGCAGTCGTTTTAAAAACCATGCGATAATAGTGATTAGCAGTGCAGAAATGGCCAATCGGAATATGACAACCGTAATTGGTTTGTATGCAATAAATGCGATTTTAAACCACACAAACGAGAAGCTCCAGAAAAATACAGCTCCAAGGGCCGAAAGTATCGCAATAAATTCTTTTTTTCTCATTTGGCAATTTAAAGCTGCAAAAGTAATTATTTAACTGCGATTAAAAGCGTGAATTATATCAGGTTAATGGAGTCAGGCGAGAAGAGGTGGTAATAAAACAATCCTGCCCGCCCAGGTTACTTTCGGCGAAATATAGATCTTTCGGTAACCGCAGGCGGGCAGGATTAAAGCATTCATTGATTCAGGTAATCTTCCCGAACTAAAACTTTCCGAATTTAAAGGTCATTCCAACGTTAAAGCCGCGGAGTACATCGCGGTTGGTATCGTACAACTCTATATCAGAAGTTAGCCGGTAACTGGCATAAGTTGCCATACGGAAAAACCGTGCGAGATTAAATTCAAGTTCTACACCCGGCTCAAATACAAAAAACAAGTCGGTGTCGTATTCGTGGTAATCGTGATAATGGTCCCAATTCCAGTCGTAACGACCTTGCTCAATCAGGGAAATTCCTCCCATCCCAACGAGTATTGGAAAAGAAACATGTACAGGCTTGGTACCTCCTACAATGGGTTCAAAAAATAAACCGCCGTAACCCCCTGCCAAAAACAGTCGATTATCAATAGTGTATTGGTAATCGTTTATGTCAAGGTCATTTACAAATCCGTAACCTGCTATTCCCAACGCAAATGAGTGGTTGAAAATGAAGGCACCGCGTGCCCCTGCCACCATTGCATCGCGGCCGTCAATTTGTGTGTAGCCCAGCGTAAAGGCTCCATATCCGCCATTGCTCTTGTGGTTGGAGAAGATCGTTTGCACCTCGTCGTTGTAATAATCGTCTTGTGCTGATGCAAAACCTGCAGCCATTAGTAAAACTGCTAAAATTGTTAATGTTCTCATTTTTCTGAATTTTGTTTAAATGTTTCTGTTTTTAAAAAAGATATTTAATGGTAAAGGCGAAGTCGAACAATTCAAGGTCGAAAAAATCGCGGCCCAGTACATCAATGTATGGTTTTACTTCGAAACCTATAGATAAGGGAACTTCATAAAACAGGTATTCTACCCCCACAACAGCATCGATTCCTGCCAGTAAGGCCGTTCTTTCTTTATACCAGCTTGTGTTGTATTGTACATGATACTCGTCCCACTGTTCATATCCGAAGTGGGCTCCCAGCCCGTAAAAAAGTGATAA
The DNA here is from genome assembly GCA_035635015.1 of Draconibacterium sp. Taxonomy (GTDB): domain Bacteria; phylum Bacteroidota; class Bacteroidia; order Bacteroidales; family Prolixibacteraceae; genus Draconibacterium. The sequence continues at coordinate 4,770 of DASQBW010000600.1, forward strand.
TTGTTCTGACGTGTCAAATACACCGTATTCATGAAACTCTTTAAATGCATGAAACTGAACGCCATTGTCGCGCGTTGCCAGAAGAAATTTGTAAGAGTTAGCATCATCGGTGTAAAAACGGTATTCAAAACCGGCAGAATGACCGCCTCGGATGCCTATTGCTTTATTAAATGATTGTGCCGTTGTAACAAATGGCAGCAAAAAAATTAATAGAATGAAGAAGTTTTTCATAGTGATTAATTTTAGTTATGGCTTATCACATTTCCTGAACCTGAAATATGCGTTTCAAGCTGCGGATTACCGGAATAAAAGACATTGCCACTTCCTGAAATATTTGTTCTTAGCTTTTGAGAAACACTTACCCAAGTGTCGCCCGAGCCTGAAGTTGAGGTTGTACACTGGTAAAGATCAAGTTGCTGGGCATCAATATTTCCCGATCCACTGATTACAAAGTCGGCTTCATCAGCAACTCCCGAGAATTCGATCTTTCCTGAACCCGAGAGCAAGGCATCCACTTCTTCAGCTTCAAAGGCTGCATTTATTCTTCCCGAACCTGATAGCAGAACGTCCATCTTATCAGTAACAAAATAGTCGGTGGTTATTGTTCCCGATCCGCCTAATCTGATTTTTTCAAGCGTTGGTGTAACAATAAAAACTTCCATGGGTTGCCTGTTTTTAAGGGTTTTAATTCCTTTCACATCAATATGCAGTGTTTCGTTTGTTACATACGTTTCAATGAATTGTAAAAGATTCTCGTCGGCACTTACAATCACATCGTTTTCCGGGCCGTTGGTGATGTGTACCGTAAAATCACCCGATGAGTTTACACGGTCAAAATCGGAGACAATACGTTCTTCAGAGGCATGAATGCCGTTTCCTTCTATTGAAAAATCTTCGATACAGCTACTCACAGTTATCACAATGGCAAGGCCAACTACAAAAAGTTGAATTGTTTTCATAAGATAAAATTGTTTTCCGAAGGGAGCGTTTGTTCAATTGTTTTCATGGCTTTGGCAAACTTATTCCCTGGTGGTTAATAAATGTTTTCTTTCTGTTTTTTAATGACAGGTGTTTTTGAAGGAGGTTGCATAATGTGGGCAAAAAATTTAAAAATTACCTGAATTAGTACGAAGTAAGGATGTTTATATTACCTGAATTTGCATTAATGTTTAGTTTAATATCATCATCAGATGGAGAACGGAAATGTCCATTGATTTTAAATTCGTTTTCTTTATCATCGATTGTTTCTTCCTTTTCTACCGTAAAATCCTTGCTGAAATTAACTTCAGCTTTTGCCTGTTTTAGCTCAAAATTGAATTGCGATTCGGCGTTAAAGTAAAGGTTAATATCGGTTGATTTTGATTCGATATTAATGTTACTAAAATCGATGGTTATCTGTTCAATTTCTACATCGCCATATTCAGCCTGAATTTTTGCACGGTAGGTTAATTCGTTTATTCTGAATGTTGTAAAACTGCTTTGCCCATCTAAAAGTTCGACTTGCCGTATTTTGTATTGATCTCGCCTGGAATCTACCGAAAGGTTTTCTACGCGTTGCAAGTCAAATTCTGTTGATCTGCTTTGAATATAGACCTCGCCCATATCTTTCACATACAGTTCACTAAAATTGCAATCTAAACGTGCTTCTTTAATGGAATTAATCGATACATCGGCAAAATTAAGTGTGAGGTTGAGGCGATTCACAAAGTCATGGGCTTTTAAGTTACCGTTTGATAAGGTAATGTCTGCATCTCCTTTGTGGTCGCCAATGTAGATATCGCCAAATTTATTGTCGATTTTTATTCGGTTCAAATTGGGCATCCAAACGGTATAATCTACCTGAATATTTCCATCGGAACTTAAAAGTGTTTCTTTAAATTTTTTGATTTCCCGGGCCAGTGTGCTCTTGTTCTTTTCAACCGCTGTTCGCACAATCAGGTAGTGTTCGTTGTTGGTAATGTCAAAATCAATATCGTCAATCGATTCTTCCAGTTTTGAAAGTTTTTTTTCTTCCACCCTAATGTTGATGACAAACTTTACCGAGTCTTTTTCCCAGTTTTTGATGTCAATTTTACCGTATTTATTGGTAATTTCAATTTGCGTTTCAGGCGTTACCGGAAACGTCTTTCGAATTTCTTTTGTATCGGTAAACTGGGCACTGGCAAATACAGGAATCAGTAAAATCAGCCCTCCAATAATTATATTCCATTTTAATGTTCTCATTTTTCCCCTTTCTCTAACAGTTAATCTGGTCAAGTACATTTTCGCAAAGCTGCAACCGGTAACGGTTATTTTCAATCATTGCTTCAATTACGCTTTTGTTCGAAATATTTTCTTCCAGGTCGTTTTTTAAAAGTTGGTACATACTTTCCAGTTCATTCAGGTCGGTTTCAATTTCATTCTGAATCTCGGGATTTGTATAATTACAATTTTTTATTTCTTTCATTTTTTTGTTAACCTGATGCGAGTAAAATGCTTCTGCTTCAATAAGTTCCATTAGTTCCGGGTCTGCATTTTCAGCAAATTTTCCGGGTGTGTTCAGGCTGTACTGCCAAAGTCCCACCCCTGTTGCAATTAAGACAACAACCACTGCTGCTGCCCGCATAAAGTACTGTTTTAGTGCAACTACTTTGGGCTTTTTGGTGGCAGCCTCAATATTGTCCCATACCTCAGGCGATGGCGCTTTAAAATCGAACTCATCGCGATTGGCTTTTACAAATTCTTCTAATCTATCCTTCTCCATATGGCTTATAATTTATCCACAGCATCTCCATGGGTTTGTTTTAATAGTTCAGCAATTCGGCGTTTAGCACGCATAAACTGGGTTTTCGAGGTCGATTCGGTAATGTTCATTATCTGTGCGATTTCAGTATGGTCATACCCTTCAAGTAAATACAACGAAAAAACCATTCTTCCTCCCTCCGGCAACTGTTCCATTGCTTTTGCAACATTGGCAACGGTATATTCCGGTTCGTAGTCGTCATTTTCATCATACTTGTCATAGTGATAAATCTCTTCGCAATACGTTAAATCTACCTTCCTTTTATTAATGGCATTAATGCAGGTGTTTATAACAATTCGTTTCAGCCACGATCCAAAACCTGATTCGTACCTGTAAGAATCCAGTTTCATAAACGCCTGTGTAAAAGCCTCCTGTAACATGTCTTCAGCTTCCTCACGGTTATTCATCATGCGGTAGCAAATATTAAACATGGCTTTAGAGTACAATCCATATAGCTCGTATCGTGCCCTGTTATCTCCTTTTTTACAGGCTTCGATAACTTTTTTATGTATGTGCTCGTTTTGTCCCAACCGATCAAGTTTCAATTTTAATGACAAGAATAAAATTTACAGGTTGCAAAAACGTCGATATATTTTGTTCGTTTATCTGCAATGTGCAGTTAAAAAT
>DASQBW010000601.1:0-1617 GCA_035635015.1 Draconibacterium sp.
GTACAGTACCTGTAAGACCTTTGTGCGGATAATCCTTCTGCTAATCATTTTTAATGAACTTCGTATAATTTCGGTGCAAAATTACACCTTTTTTTGAATCCCCATGCAGAAAAGAAAGCAAATGAAGTACGTTATTTTAATGTGAAGGAAGTGGTATCATCAGGTTAAGGGACAAAGTACAATTTTAGATCAGCAGGTGAAATAAAACAAGATCTAAATTTTATCTTCCGCTACACCTTTAACCTGTCCGCGGAAATAATAAGTATCTCCGCCACCCCAAAAAAGGAGTTCTACGAGGTCTAGAAGCACTTGCCTCGCGATAAAAACAAGTTCTCCGAGGTAATATGGCAGTTCTCCGAGGCCTGGAAACAGTTTTCTCCCTACAAAAACAACTTATCTCTTACAATATGTCGGTTCTCCGATGAGAGAATTTACAATAAGTAAGGGAGAAGCGTGTTTTTCGTATAAATATTTACATTTTGTATGGAGATAAGGCATAAAAACCAGGACAGCATCTAAGCTGTCCCGGAAAATTAATTTCTATAGTTTAGCAGCTGTTTATTAGTCTGCTTTGCTTCCCCAAATCGTAACATTGGAATCCGATCCGCATACTGAAAATGTCATCTTATCTACATCGTTGGCCGAATCGTTTTGGTAATAAAAAACACCTTTGTAAGCTTTCCCGCCCAAATTCATGGTAAGCATGCGCTCATCTTCTTTACTAACACTCCATGTTCCGTTAAGCGCTCCCGAAACAGTATTGTCATCGTTTAACTGAATGATTTCAGATGCCACAATATCCTGGGTGATTGCCGTTCCGTGATTCACCATTTTATAGGTGCCGGTGCAGGCTTCTTTATTGTAATTGCCCTTTATTTCGCCGGTATAGCGGTGAGGTGCAGCAACAAGCCAGTCGTCTTCATTCATAAACATTTCGTGAACTCGTACCTGGAAACGATCGCCAGTGCCATCAAAACGAGTATGGAAAATCAGAAAATACTGGCCCGTTTCAGGATTGTAGTAAGCTGAATTATGTCCCGGAGAACGATAGGCTTCCGATGCATTTGTTTCATCGCCATAAGGTTGAAAAACAAAATTACCCATCATTTTCAGTCCGTATTTTTCAATCAGTTTATCTTGTCTGTTTAGCGTTTGTCCCGGAATTCCCATGGCATCAAGCATGCTGTTTCCGGCTGCATCGTAAAATACACCATCCGGGTTTTTCGAGCGCATCACACGAATGTTATACCCCTGGTTGGCCGAAAGTCCGCCAAACGAGAGAAACATGTAATAATAATCGGTTTCGGGACTGTAAAGCATAAACGGACCTTCAAACCGGCTGTGGTAGTTGCCCATAAGTTTTGTTCCGTAATAATCCTGGCCTTCTTTCAGACTTCCGTCCTGGTTTAATTCAAGCACAAATATTCCGCCCGAGAATGACCCGTATAGCATCCACAAACGTTCGTCTTTATCGTAAAAAACGCAGGGATCAATGGCATTGGGCAAAAAATTCGAATTGTACCTTACCGTTGGACCTTCGTCAACTGTAACCGATACCCACGATGAAGTATCTCCTCTTTCTGCAGCCTGCAGTTTTGCCTGAACCGCTTCATCTTC
>DASQBW010000602.1:0-2189 GCA_035635015.1 Draconibacterium sp.
CGTTTACAATTTATGATATTATTAAACTTCCCTATCATACTCTTCTGTTTTCCTTTTACGCTTATTCATAAAATCGTTTATTCCATCGCCAATCAGATAACCAATTGCGGCTCCCCATAACGTGCTCCAGTACCACACCGATTTAATTGGACACGTTCCGCTTACACATCCCACAAACTTCCAGTACAAGAAACCACCGAGTGCTCCTGTTACCAATAAAATTATAGCGAGTTGTTTTTGTTTAAAAAATCTCATTATTGTAATGCTTTCAATGCTGAAACAATGCTAAGGAATATTAGTTTGTTCATTCAACATTGAAAAAAACGATTGCAAATAGATTTCGCCTAAAACATAACCTTTAGGAAATATTCAGATCGGCTAAATCTATTACTTTTGGCGGCTTTATTATAAGTATGTGGGCACTATTCGGATTGGCATCGGCCTTATTTCTGGGCATTTACGACATCTTTAAAAAACAATCGGTTAACAACAACGCAGTTATGCCCGTATTGTTTTTTTCAACGGTTGCCAGCACTTTGCTCTTTACTCCTTTTATTGTTCTTTCGTTTAAATCGCCCGATCTGCTGGTTAACACCGGACTTTATGTTCCGCTCATCACCTTTACCGAGCACTCACAAGTTTTGCTAAAATCGGCTATTGTAGTTTCGAGTTGGGTGTTTGCCTTTTTTGCATTAAAACATTTACCCATCACCATTGTGGCGCCTATTCGAGCCACCGGTCCGTTGTGGACATTAATTGGTGCCCTGATTATTTTTCACGAACGATTAAATGTTTATCAATGGATTGGAATTGTAATTACACTTCTGTTTTTCTACCTTTTCTCAACAGCGGGGAAACTCGAGGGTATTAACTTCAAACGCAATAAATGGATTTATTTTATTGTGGCAGCAACCTTGCTTGGTGCCTGCAGCGGACTGTACGATAAATTTATTTTGCAACGCATCGATCGCGTGGCTGTGCAAGCCTGGTTTTCGGTTTACCAGGCCATTATTTTACTTCCTTTTGTTTTGCTGAATGAAAAAATCAGAAAACGCAAAAATATTCGTTTTGAGTGGCGCTGGACCATTCCGCTTATCGGGCTTTTCCTTGTAATTGCCGACTACCTTTATTTTTATGCATTGAGCAACGAAGATGCGCTAATTTCAATAATTTCCGCACTTCGTCGCGGAAGCGTGCTGGTAGCCTTTGTTATTGGCGGATTCCTGTTTAAAGAACAAAACCTGAAAAAGAAGGGTCTTTATCTGGTGGGGATTTTAACAGGGATTTTGCTGATTACTTTGGGAACGGTGTTGTGAAAACAGTTGCAAGTTGCAAGTTTTTTAGAGATAGAGAAATTGTTGAACTGATAAATTGTTAAATTACTCTACAACTGAATTGATGTAGTTAATTTTTAGATTTTCTTTTTTAATTATGTAACTTTCTGATTAGCAACGATGCATACTTTAAAAAACACTGAATCTGTATTAATGAATTCAATCAACTACTCCCGTTTCTTAAATGTAAAACGTAACAAATTATCGAAGTGGCCCGCTATCACAAACACAATTAGTATTTCACCAATCAATACAATTAGTTTAGATTTCCCCCCAAGAAATGGAATTTGAATATCGGCTAAGAATTGTGTTAAAAACATGCCAAGAAAAGCGCCAAGAAATAAAAACACCCACGAAATTTTTAAGTTTCTCCATACCGATCGCCTACTGGCTTCCTTTTTATGAATTTGCTCCATCACTTGCTCCTCAAAGTCCGGGAACTGTATCTCCAGCTTCGACTGTTGCATCATTTGTTTAAAATCTTTCTCTTCCATTTCGTCTAAATTAAAGATTCAACTTCGGTATTCAGCAAATTTTTCATTTTACTTTCCATCGACTTTCGGGCCCTGTGCAGTGTAACTTTTACTTTCGATTTGTCCCAGCCTGTCATTTCACAAATCTCGTTAATGTTGTATTCATTCAAATAAAACAGTCGCAGAACCAGGCTCTCGTTGGGCAACATGAGGTTCAAAACCTTATTTACAAAAAACTTTTGCTCAGCTTCTATAATCCCATCCTTTGCAACCTCCTCCAGTTCCACTAATTCGTTTGAATAAGTTACCTTATTACGCTGCACAATTTTATAAGCTTCGTTGATTACAATGCGCATAAACCATGTTGAAAATTTAGATTTGC
>DASQBW010000603.1:0-1796 GCA_035635015.1 Draconibacterium sp.
GGCTTATGGCGCATTGCCGCTGCAGGTGCCGTTTAGTATTCATTTAAAAGATTTTCAATTGGAGCATTATCCCGGATCGAACTCTCCGTCTTCGTTTGCATCAGAAGTTGTTTTGGTGGACCAGGAAAAAGGCATTAACGAAGATATTCGCATTTTTATGAACAATACGCTGAATCATCGGGGCTACAAGTTCTTTCAATCGTCGTACGATGTGGATGAACAAGGAACGATACTTTCCGTTAATTACGACTTCTGGGGAACATGGATTTCATACCTCGGTTATTTCCTGCTTATTGTTGGTGTTATTATGTCGCTGGTTAATCCAAACTCCTATTTCCAGTATTTGGCCAAAAAACTAAAAGAAAGCTCTATCAAGGTAATCGCACTTATTGCTGTGTTGGGAAGTATGGCTTTTTCAGCATCGGCACAGCGAGGTGTTGGAGCCGGAATTCCACCAATTGACAAAGAAGCTGTAAAAGAATTCAGCGAGTTGTGGGTGCAGGGCGTCGACGGACGAATTGAGCCGGTCTCTACACTTTCGGGCGAAATTGTTCGCAAGGTTAGCCGTAGATCAGGTTTGTATGGTTTATCGGCCGATGGGGTGGTGCTTAGTATGATGGCATATCCCGAAATCTGGCAATCGATGCCCATTATTAAGGTGGGTGATAAATCGCTGGAAGGAGCACTTGGAGCACAGAATAAATACATAACGGTTGAATCGCTTTTTGATGCAAACGGCAACTATGAAATTGCCGATGCTGTTCGGGCGGCTTATGCCAAGGCTCCCGGAATGCGTAACCGCATGGATAAAGAATATATTAATGTTGATGAGCGTGTAAACATTTGTTTTATGGTATTTCAGGGGGCGGTCTTTCATTTGTTTCCTCGCGAAAATGTGGAAGATACCTGGTATGCACCCGGAAGTACAGCATTGGAGTACAGCGATGGCGATTCAATTTTTATAAAAAGTGGATTTCAGCTTTTAATACAATCCATTGCCGAAAACAATACCATAGATGCAGTACAGGTTTTAAAAGCCGTCGAAAACTTCCAGATGAAGTATGGTGCAGATTTATTACCTGGCGAAAAGAAGAAAAATATCGAAATTCTCTTTAATAAAGTGAATCCATTTAAGCGAATTTTTCCTTTTTATTTGTTGTTTGGATTTCTTTTACTATTTGTATTGTTCGTAAATATTTTCCGGCAAAAACCTTTACCTGGAATAACGAAATACTCGTTTTTTACACTCATTATTTTGTTGTTTTTGGTGCATACAATTGGGCTGATAACACGATGGTATATATCGGGGCATGCGCCATGGAGTAATGGTTACGAATCGGTGGTTTATGTAGCCTGGGCAACCATGCTGGCAGGAATTATTTTTGGTCGGAAATACCCGATAGTTGTGGGTACTGCAGCATTTTTAACTGGAATTGCATTGTTTGTGGCGCACCTCAGCTGGATGAACCCGGAAGTGACAAACCTGGTGCCCGTGCTAAAATCTTATTGGCTGGCCATCCATGTGGCAATAATCACAGCAAGCTACGGATTTCTCGGATTGAGCATGTTTCTTGGTATTTTGGTGATGATATTAATGGTGTTACGACGAGGTGTAAATCAAACAAAGGTAAACGGTTTTGTCGAGCAGCTTACTACAATCAACGAAATGTCGGCAACAGTTGGTTTGTATTTTCTTACCATCGGAACTTTTCTTGGCGGAGTTTGGGCCAACGAGAGCTGGGGGCGTTATTGGGGCTGGGATCCCAAAGAAACCTGGGCATTGATCACCGTTGTTA
>DASQBW010000604.1:0-4521 GCA_035635015.1 Draconibacterium sp.
CCGAAATCGGCTTTAAATTTCTCCACAAGCTTTTCCTGCCAGTCGGAGGTTGGTTTTAGCTTACCAAAGAAAAATCGCAATACTTTTGGCTCCTCATAAAACTCAAGTCCGCCAATAAGCTTTCGGTTCTCGTAAAGCCATGCAATTCTGTCGATAGTATATTTTACCTGCGATAAGGTGAAAACACGACGGGGAAGAGCAAGCCTTAAAAGCTCAACAGCGGCAAAATGGTCGCTGCCATCTTCTTCTCTTTCCTCCGATATTGTACCTCTTTCCATGCCTCGTACCCCACTGGCAATGTATAAAGCGGCTGCTAATGAACCTGCCCTGTATTCCTTTTGCGGCACATGATCAAGAAAAGCCATGGCATCAAGGTGGGCTCCCAAACCTCCCGGAGGCGTTATTACCGGAACTCCGAGTTTTACCAATTCATCAATCATATATTTAATGAAAATAGGCCCCTGGTTAATCATTTCTTCGTCCATGGTTTCATCCAGTCCAACTACCATTGCCTCCATCTCGCGGGTTGACATACCGCCATAAGTTGAAAAGCCTTCGTAAAGCGGCAACATCTCCAAAAGTTTTTTGTAGGAAGCTTCGTCGTTGGTAATTATACCTCCACCTCTTACGTGCCCCAGTTTACGTGCTGAGAAATAAACGATATCAGCAGAATCGGATAAAATCCGGGTAATTCCGCGTGTGGAAAGGTTTTTATACTTTTCGTCGCGTGTTTTGATGAAATGCAGGTTATCAGCCCACAAACTTGCATCAATAATAAACGGGATTTTGTATTTTCTGGCAATTTTACCTGTCTCAATAAAGTTGTCCAGAGCAACAGGCTGTCCTCCAATCAGGTTGGTACCGGCCTCAATACGAATAAATGAAATATTATCAGCACCTTCTTCATCAATTAGTTTCTGTAACTGATTTAAATCAATATTCCCCTTAAAAGGCTTCGAACTAACCGAATCTAAAGCATCGGGTAAAAACAGTTCCAGCACTTTGCCACCATTTACCATAATATGGGCTTTTGTTGTGGTAAAGTGGTAGTTCATCGGAATGTAGGTGTCTTTTTTTACAAAGGCCAACGATAGCAAGTTCTCACAAGCACGCCCCTGGTGTACAGGCAAAAAATATTCTTTTCCAAATATCTCAGCGATTTTGTCTTTTAGCCGGGTAAATGTTGCAGAACCTGCATAACTGTCATCAACGGTAAGCATTGCAGCAGTTTGTCTGTCGCTCATTGCATTTACACCACTATCGGTAAGCATATCAAGGTAAATGTCTTTATTGTAGAGGAGAAATGTATTATTGCCGGCCTCCTCAATGGCTTTAAGCCTTCTTTCAACCGGAACTAAATCAAGGCGCTGAACCATTCTAACTTTATGCATTTCCAACGGAAGTTCTTCGCCTAAAAAAAATTTAATATTAGCCATAATAAATAGGTAATTGTTTTTTTGGTTATTAATTAATATTGGTTTAATTTTTCAAAAAGCATAAATATAAGAATATGTCGTAGATTACCGTGTTTTGGTAAATAGATTGTTAGGAAAAACAAGTAAAAGATAGAGATTGCTAAGTGAATGCTTGAGAATAATTGTAAATTATCAGAATTAATGGATGCGTCATTAATCTGTCTGATCGCAAAAAAATCACAAATCAGGTTGCAACGATCAGCGGAGCCGGAACATGTTAACTATTAATTAGAAAAGTTTGAAATTATTGTACTTCAGGCCTTTTTATTTTTAGACCATATCGATTTAGAGGATATGTCCGGAAAAACCGTCCAAACTTATCACCCTTATCCCATTTAAGTTGGCCACCTATGATTTTATCAAAACCAAAAATATAATTTTGGTGTTATTTTGAATCAAATCAAAAAAATTACGTTCCCTTTTTACGTTTTCTTATCATGGAGTCTCCCTTAGCTTTAACCTGTTTTACGGGTAGATTAAGCGGTCGGGGCTTACGTTGATTATGGTTTTTATCTACATAATTCCATCATTTTAATCTAATTTTAATCTGCTTTTCATGAGTGCTTAATTCCGCTACTCTATTTTTGATTCAAAGATCGAATAGTAGATTGTCAAACAATTTTAAACAGAAACAATGTCGTACATATTTAGCAACAAACCTGAGAAAATGAAACTCAGGTCAAGCAAACAAACAGAAGGTTCCCATTCGACCAGAAGAAAGCAAATAATTAAACAGTTTGAATCAGAATACGATGATAAAATAATTGATAGCCTGAACGGGTTAAAATATGGTTTTATCCTTTTGGTTGGTGTTTTAATGTTTTCTTCCTGCGTAAGTAAAAAAGTTTTGGTTGAAGAACAGAACCGTTCAAAGCAATTTACGCGGAACCTGAAAAACTGTGAGGATGAAAACCGTGATCTTCAAGCTGTCAACAAGGATCTGAACAGTAAAGTTATATTGCTCGAGAATCAGGTGGCAAACGAGCAAAGTAAAACCAACCTCATGGATCAACAGATGAGCTATTATCAAAGCACCAATACCGACCTGTTGGAACGTTTAACCGATTTGTCGGTGGTGAGCAAAACCGGCGCTGAAAGCATCAAAAAATCGCTGGAAGCCATTAATGACCAGAATAAATACATCAAAGATTTGACGTCCGCCATGCGTGCGAAAGATTCACTGAACCTTGCTTTGGTAATGAAACTGAAACGTTCTTTAATAGATGTGAATGACGAAGATGTTACCGTGGAAGTAAAAAAAGGTGTGGTTTACATTTCACTGTCTGACAAAATGTTATTCAGATCAGGTCGATATGAAATCAATAAAGATGCTGAAGTCGTTCTATCGAAAATTGCCAGGGTGTTGAACGATCACAGGCAGCTTGAGATTCTGGTAGAAGGACATACCGACAATGTTCCTATAGCAACAGCCGAACTTGCCGACAACTGGGATTTGAGTGTTAAACGCGCAACCAGTGTAGTTCGCACGTTGCAAACCAAATACGGAATTGGACCTGAAAGGATGACTGCAGGTGGACGATCGGAATATGTACCGAAAACATCGAACTTAACTTTGGAAGGAAAAGCAATTAACAGGCGTACTGAAATAATCATACTACCGAAATTGGATGAGTTCTTTCAATTACTCGAACCCGATTCAGCTGTTTAACTATAATAACTATCAGCCCGGAAAATTTTCCGGGCTTTGTATTTATATGCTCTTTTATTTACCTTGGTTTAAGAAATTAAAACGATTTCTTTCATTATAAAATTCTTACTACGTGAAAATTCTGGTTGTTGAAGATGAAGCAAAGGTGGCCGAATTTCTAAAAAAAGGCCTCGAAGAACAGAGCAACAGTGTAGATGTTGCTTACGATGGCCTGATGGGCGAAAAGCTGGCTTTGCGGAATGATTACGACATCCTGATTCTGGATGTTATTTTGCCATCGGTAAACGGAATTGAACTTTGTCGCCGTATTCGCGAAAAAAAGAGTGCCGTCCCGATATTAATGCTTACAGCCCTTGGTACTACAGATGATAAAATTGAGGGGTTTGATGCCGGTGCGGATGATTACCTTGTGAAACCTTTCGAATTTCAGGAGTTGCTGGCAAGGATTCGCGCACTGGTTAAGCGTTCTTCCGGTATCATTCAAACTTCGACTGTACTCAAAGTAGCCGACCTTGAGCTCAACCTCGATAAAAAAACAGCTCGTAGGGGGAATACGAATATCGAACTTACAGCTAAAGAATTTGCCCTGCTTGAATATTTAATGAAGAACAGTGGCAGAGTAGTTTCTCGCGCCGATATTGCAGAAAAAGTGTGGGACATCACCTTCGATACAGGAACCAATGTTGTGGATGTTTATATCAATATCCTGCGTAAAAAGCTTGATAAAGATTTCGAAACCAAACTCATTCATACACGAATAGGGCTGGGTTATACTTTACAGGAACAATAATGGAAATCCGCAAAAAATTGGCATATCAGTTTATTGGCATCGTTGCTGTAATTCTTCTCTTTACACTGGTTGCCATCTATTTTTCGTTTTCGCAGGCACGAAAAGAAGAATTTTATGACCGACTTGGAAGTAAAGCAAAACTGGTGGCACAAATGTTAATTGATATTGATGAAATCGATTCGGAACTTTTAAAACGGATTGAACGAAACAATCCACTTAGTTTGCCTAATGAAAAAATTGTGATTTATGATTATCAGAATGAATTGATATATACAACCGACGACGAAAATGTTTTAACAATTACTGATGAAGAAATAGATGAAGTAAGACTGGAGGAAGAAATCAGGTTCAGGCAAGGGAGATATGAAATTTTCGGACAGTTTTATACCGGGCAGTACGACCGGATAGTAGTATTTGCCGCTGCCACCGATATTTTTGGAGTGAATAAACTGAAACGACTCCGAATTATCATGTTCATCGTATTTGTATTGAGTCTCTTCATCGTTTATATTGCCGGGCGCCTTTTTGCCATCCGGGCACTGGCGCCCATTTCCGAAATTGTAACCCAGGTAAACAAAATTGAACTC
>DASQBW010000605.1:0-3584 GCA_035635015.1 Draconibacterium sp.
ACCCATTGTTAGGTACAGATCGATTCCGGTTGAGACTTTAATGGCATTAAAGCCACTGATTCTGCGTATTTGAGTTTCGTCGCGGTTACCGGCGATTACGGTTCCTAAGCTGGTAACTGCAATCAAAAAAAGGAATAAAATTTTTGTGAATGTCTTCATATGCTTTTTTTGTTTTGAATTGAGACTGCTAAAAGGACGCCGGGAATAAGGAATAGTTACAGTTGCGACTAATTTTTTATCACATTGCCTCCCGACGATTTGCTGATTTCGGTGTTTGCAGGATCGCCATTATAAAAAACATTCCCTCCGCTGCTGGCAGTTGCCTGTAGTTCATTTTCGGTGCACATCCATATGTTGGCACCGCTGCTTACCTTTGCCTGTCCTGATTTTGTTTTTAAATCTCCGGCTTTAATGTTTGAGCCCGAACTGGCTTTAGCACTGATTGAACCGGCATTTCCCTCGAGAAAGATATTTGAACCCGAACTGGCTTTTGCATTAATATTATTGGCATCGAGAGTGAAGCTTAAATTCGCACCCGACGAAACAGCAAGATCAATGTCGTTAACGGTTAAGGATTGTTGAGAAAAAACATTACTGCCCGATGATGACTTTACCGCTTCGAGGTGGGGAAGTGTAACAAACACTTTTAAGCTGGTTGCATTCCGGATGTTGTCGATTGTCTTTATGCGAAGTTCTTCTCCGTGGAGTTCGGTTACTATACTTTTGTGGAGGTTTTCGTCGGCTTCAACCATTACTTTATAATCGTTACCTGTGATACATACACATTCATTCCACGACTGACAATTAATGCGCTAAAATTTTCAACGTCGCGTTCTTCTGTTGTTACATTCCCATTTCCCTTAACGCTTGACTGCAGCAAACAAGAAGAAAAGACCAGTGTTAAAAAGACACCTGTGAGAAATACTACTAACTGTTTCATTTATTTAATATTATATGTTTCCGTAGTTTGAATAGCAAGAATTTATGCCGGTTTTATAAAATATGGTTTGAAAATTAGAAGAAACAATACGAATACAGTAAATAATTTCGTTAAACCCGATTATTTTATCGGTGAATGCGCATTACAGCATTTATGATAGTCAGTATAAATACTAAAAATCCATTTGCAGGACAATAAAAAATTTGAGATGAGTAGAAATGAATAAGGATATAAATTATTACTTAACCATTGAGGATAATTCTATCCTTGTAACGGTAATCGTGTAATTTTTGAGGAGGCAGGTAAAGGTATTTACCGAATTTTTTTACATCCGCGTGCAACGCAGATTCCACTGGCAGTTATCCCGATTGATGCGAATACAATTAAAAAAGTGTAAAACGTTTTCGGGGATAAATTCGCACAGCACGATAAAAATCCGAGAACGATAGTGGCAAAAAATCCCAAAATTCCCCACAATCCCAAATTATAGCAGATAAGTGTTAATATTCTATTCATGGCAACAAGTTTTTGCAAGTATACGGTAAATAAAGAGCAATAGTTCATTAAACAATGTGAAATAAATCTCGTATACTTGTGATATTTATTACACCTTAAAGTTGCTCAATGAATTTAATAACCAATAGCTGTGTTGATTGTACACTAAAATCGAATGCTGTTTCTGTTTTGGATAACAGTGAGTTGTGCTTGCTTGAAGAAGGGTGTTCGCGAATTCAGTACGGGAAAGGTGAACTTATATTTAAGGAGGGCGGTCCGGCAGAACATATTATTTATTTACGAGGCGGATTTGTTAAATTGGTTAAAAAAGGTGCAGGAGGTAAAGATTTTATTTTAAGTATTTCTAAAGGGGGATCTTACCTGGGAATCCAAAACCTGAACAAGGAATTGAAGAATAATTATTATTCGGCCATTACACTCGCCAAATCGGAGGTCTGTTTTATCGATCGCCATTGTTTTTCAAACCTGCTTAAAAAAAATGGAGAATTTGGGATAAAAGTATTGTCAACCGTTTTTAGCGATGAAATGAATTACTTTGATCGATTGGTAAATAATGTGCAGCAGCAATTACCCGGGCGGCTGGCAAGTGCCATAGCTTATTTTGCGTATGACGTATATGGCGAAAATCCATTTGTTTTAAATCTGACACAAACCGAAATTGCAGCATTAATTGGGACATCGAGAGAAAGTGTTTCAAGAATTCTAAAAGAGTTTCAGGAAATGCAAATAATATCTATACAGCACAACGTGTACACAATTATAAATGAAAAAAAGCTGGAGGAGATTAAAAGTAAAGGCTAACCCACCTGACTGAGGTGACGAACACGGTCGAAATCAAGAATAGTAATGTCTTTGCCTTTTATTTCTATAATCCGCTCAGAAACAAACTCTTTAATTACCCTCGACAAGCTTTCCTGCGACATATTTGTAATTGCGGCCATATCCTTTTTGCTGATTGGTAACGTAAATTCCTTTCGTTTAAATAAACGCAGACTAAGACATAAAAGCAGGTCGGCAAAGCGTCCGTGCAACTGTTTCAATGTAAGACAAGCCATCCGGTTGTACGAAAACAAGGATTCATCGTTTAAATGATGCAAAATGCTGGCGCTAAATTTCGCATTCTGATGAATAAATGTATTTATCGATTTAATATCATGAAGACAGACACTGGTGTCAGTATAAGTTCTTACGGAGTAGGGATAAATATTCTTGGAGTATAATGCCTGAAGTCCCAGGAGTTTACCCTGATTTTCAACCGAAAGAATTAATTCATCGTTTGCATGCTCGCGATACACCTTAACCAAACCACTTTTTATATAAACAATGTGGCCTGCCAATGCGCCCTGCTTAATAATTGTTTCTCCCTTTTTAAAGTTTACTTCAACACGGTTTTTGTTTATTTCAATTAACTCTTCACTCGAGAGTTCCTTGAACGGCGCCGACATACACGTACACCCCATACATTTCTTAAGCTTATTCAACGACATAATATTCCCCTTTTAGAATCGCCTAATATAATCAAAAAGTTAACAGCACATTAATAAATCAATCATGCTTTTGATTTAAATCAAATGCTGTTATGACGACAATACTGATCCGTTTTGAGGCAATGACAGACCTATTTTTCTTTCCTTTCATACTGCGCAGTTACTTTTGGATTCAAAGTTGAATTGATTAAATCAGGTTATAAAAGAGATGTTTGGAGCATTTATTTTATAGGTTTTGGTGATTGTGATGAAATTCCGGTCAATTTCTCATCGAATACCTCATCTGGTGTAATCCAATGTTTTTAGAAAACTGAATGTAGAAACCAGAGTTGACAATAAACTCAATAAACAACCTGCAATTTCTAATAATTGATAATAACCTAAAACTTTATGACGATGAAAAAGTACATTTTTTACACCTTATTACTCGCTCTTTTTGCGTCTGTTACATTTACCGGATGTAAGTATGAAGAAGAAGAATGCGATTGTTCAGGATCGGAACCGTTAGCCTATGAAACGCTGACAACTTATCTAAAATCGATTGACATGGATATTAACCATGTTCTAAAAAATGCCGATGATCAGAAATTTGTAATG
Source organism: Draconibacterium sp. (assembly GCA_035635015.1). Classification (GTDB taxonomy): domain Bacteria; phylum Bacteroidota; class Bacteroidia; order Bacteroidales; family Prolixibacteraceae; genus Draconibacterium. The sequence continues at coordinate 3,541 of DASQBW010000605.1, forward strand.
GCGGCTCCTGAAGATGGTGATCTTTCTGCTAAATGGATCATGGA
>DASQBW010000606.1:0-8783 GCA_035635015.1 Draconibacterium sp.
GTGCTGACTCATATCGATCAATTCGGCAGCGCGTTTTATCCCACGAAAAGCCGCTTCGATCACATCATTTGGCGTACCCACAAAAGTTACCACTGTGCGGTTCGTTGCTTTTCCCGGATCAATATTGAGCAGGCTGATATCGGCCACACTTTCAATAGCGTTGGTAATTTCTTTGATTATGCTCATATCGCATCCTTCAGAAAAATTCGGGACGCATTCGATTATTTTTTCCATTTCCATTTAGTTTATCCTGTTATTTCGAACACAGGGAGAAATCTCTTACAAAATGAAGAGATTTCTCCTCGCATACTCGTCGAAATGACAATTTATGCGAATTTATCAATAGCAATAGATTTTCCTTATGATTTTTTGCAGTGATTATAAACATTCAGGCTGAATAAAGTCCCTGTCTGCCGACAGGCAGGGAAGCCTAAAAGTTTTGAATCTCTCCGTTAATGATCACCGTTTCTACCAAATTAGAACCATAGGCATAAGGTAAATACTCAATTCCCGGAACTTCACTTGTTATAAACAGGTTCGCAATTTTTCCACGGGCAATACTTCCGTAACTTTCACTAATCCCCATAGCATAAGCCGTATTTATCGTGGTAGCATTGATAACTTCTTCGGGCAACATTTTATAGTTTATGCAGCCCATTGCCGAAATCAAACTCATGTTACCGCTTGGCGACGATCCCGGATTAAAGTCGGATGCCAGCGCTACCGGTAAACCGGCTTCTATCATTTCACGCACCGGTGATAATTTCATATTCAAAAAGAAAGCGGCTCCAGGTAATACAGTCGGCATAGTTTCCGAATCTTTTAGCGCCGCAATTTCATCTTCGCCCACATATTCCAGGTGATCAACCGAAAGTGCATTATATTTTACCCCGGTCTGAATACCACCTGTTAATCCCAGTTCGTTGGCATGAATTTTTGGTCGCAATCCGTATTTTAATCCAGCCATCAAAATACGTTCGGTGTCTTTTACCGAGAAAAAACCCTGGTCGCAAAATACGTCAATAAAATCAGCCATTTCTTCGGAAGCAACCTGCGGAATCATTTCATAAATGATTATATCGACATATTCTGCGGGGTTGTTTTTAAACTCCATTGGAATGGCATGTGCCCCTAAAAAGGTTGCTCGTACACAAATGGGTGAAGTGCGTTTAATCCGCTGAATAACGCGTAACATTTTTAATTCATCTTCGGTATTCAATCCGTAACCGCTTTTTATTTCAACGGCTCCGGTTCCCATTTTTACAATCTCCCAAACACGCTCCATGGCACTTTCGTAGAGCTCTTGTTCCGAAGTTTCGTGTAGCAATTTTGCCGAATTAAGAATGCCGCCTCCCCGGCGCGCAATCTCTTCGTACGACAAACCTTTTATGCGATCCACAAATTCCCTTTCGCGTGGTGCTGCATAAACCAAATGCGTGTGCGAATCACAGAAACTAGGATAAACCAGCCGGTTGGAGCAATCAATTTCAATCAATAAATCATCATCGCAATAAACGTCTTTTAGGTGTTCCATCAGACCAAACTCCTCAATCACTTCATCGCGTATAATCAGAAAAGCATTTTTTATGGTATTCACCTTTGCCATTTCCTTTCCGGACCTGAACGGAACGGGTTGGTCTTCTACCTGAACCAACTCTTTTATATTCTCAAGTAATAGTTTCATCTCTGTCTGTTTTGATACAAAAAGGTACAAAATTGCAGGTATAAATCAACCTTTTACATCCTTTTTTTGAAATGATGGAAGTCAGGTTGCTTAAGTTTCATAGAATTATTTTCGCTGCTGTTTCCTAGAAAAAATCATTACACCTCTTTTCCGGAGAATGGCAGCAATTTTAGATTATTCCAGGGATTAATAAGATGCAATCGCGGGCGGAATTATAGCTTTTCAATTACCAATCCCAGGAAATAATGTCTGCCTCATTTATATAACCATAATTTGAAATAGTTTGTGTTTCGGTAACTTCAGAAATACTGCTAAGCCCATCTACATCAGCAGTATCCATGTAGGTAGTAACGACAACATGCTGCTCGTTTATTCCTAAACTGAATACCTCATCTTCATAGATGTATCGGATTGTACCGTCGTCCTCTATTTTCAATACTTCGAACGATCCGCGTTCAAATGGCACCCCGTATACTCCGGTAAGCCCGGTAGCACACCCACCACCTACGGTACCCGACAAACAGTCTCCACTACCATAAATAAATTTAAGGTCATTATAAATCTCAAAATCAATAATGGCATTTAACGTTTTCAGGTTCTCGTCATAACGATAGGTAGGAAAATCGATTTGCAATGATGCCGGTTCCGGTCCCGAAATCAACACACCATTGGTTTCATTAAGATTCTCAATAAATAAGTACGACTGTGGTTCTTTATCGTCCTCATCACTAAATATACAAGCCGTTGCAGCAAGTAGAACGATTACAACAATTAATAAGTTTGTGGTTTTCATGACAGGCATAGTTCATTTTTGCTTTAAAAATACATGTTATAAAAGTAACTATTGTTTACATAAAAACGAAAGGAGGGAAAAGTATTGCAAAATACGACGAATTGGAAACATACGTCATCAATTTATCTTAAAATTAAGCCTTAATGTTTTCTTTATAAAATTACGCCAAAACGACGTCTCTTAATTTAAATCGTTCCTCAATATTTGTATTTAATACTTCAAAGTCTCTTATATTTTAAGCAATGATACAAATGTTGCATTTAATGATCTATTTGTGCTCGCCTGACATGGTAGTTGTAGCATAAATTTGTATTAATTAAATGACCAGAATTCTTGTCGTTAGCATTTTAACTAAAAAATTACAGTCATGAAAAGAATTAAAATTATTGTAGGCTTTCTTGCCCTTATTTTTGTTAGCTCAACAGCCATTAGTCAAAATGGCAAGGTTGTTTTAAACACCAACGAAGTTCCCGAAGTTACACATGTCCACCTCGATGATTTCCCGACAGACCAAGTAATACCAATGATTCACGGCTGGGGAGGAATGACCGTAGATATTAACAATACGCCCAAAGGCACCAACTTTAGTCCGCTGCTCGAAGGACTTGAGGACGACCTCTGCCAGGTACCTCACTGGGGTTACGTAGTTGAAGGCGCAATTCAGATTGAATACGACGACCGGGACAAAGAAATCTTTAAAAAAGGAGAAGCCTTTTATATGAAGCCCGGACATACAGCCGTGGTATTGGAAGACCTGCTACTGGTAAGTTTTAGCCCCGAAGAAGGCATGCACCATTTGGGCGATCATCTGGAAAAGAGAATGAAAGAAATACAAAAAGAACAGGCATCGCAAGACTAAGACTCTGCTTTTACCACTGCCTCGTACTCCTGATGAACTATTTATTACAACACCACGTTAAACTTTATAATGAACTTTTAAAAACTGCACTATGCCATTATTTATGGATTACCACATCGCACCGGGCATAAAGCTTGAAGAAGCAAAAAAAGCCCACCTCAAAGATATCTCAGTGCAGTCGAAATACGACGTAAAATACCACCAGTTTTGGGTGAATGAAAAAGACGGCATGATATTTTGTTTGATGGAAGGTCCCAGTAAAGAAGCCTGCTGTGCAGTACATAAAGAAGCCAACGATTTAGAAGCATGTAATCTTGTGGAAGTAGATGGTGGCATGTATTCTGCTTTTATGGCGTACGACCAAGCCCTCGACCATGGTATAGTAATGAAAAATGCCAGTCAGGCCGATACCGGTTACCGATTTATTTTAACGCTAGATATCATTTCGCTCACCACGGTGAAGAAAAGCATCGATTTTGAACGATTAAAATTCCCGGAAAAACCACGGCAGATAGCTATCGATTATATCCATAAATACCAGGGGCGTATATTGCGGCAGTTGCAAAACGACAGCCTTATCGCCACCTTTTACACACCCGAAAGTGCCGTTCAGTGTGCCATTGGTATTCGGGAAGCGTTTAATAAAAACATTGGCGAACAAAAAGATGCTGGCTGGAACATCCGATTTAAAATGGGAATAAGCGTTGGACAGCCGGTTACCGATCACGGAAACACCATTTTTGAACAAGCGGTTGATCAGAGTTATCGCTTTTGCAAAATTGCCGGTAAAGGCGAAATAATCACCTCCTCGCTTATGGGTAAACTTAGTGTTTTCTGCGATCAGGAAATTGAAAAGGAAACGGTAAAAGTGCTTAACGAAGCCGAAGAAGCTTTTCTTACCCGACTGTTCACTATTGTTGACGGCCACTACCCCAACGAAGCTTTTAACGTGGAAACCCTGAGCCGCGAGATTGGTGTTAGCCGACCACATTTATACAGAAAAGTCCGAAGTCTTACCGGTACTTCGCCCAATGGTTTTATTCGCGACCTACGCATGAGCAAAGCCCTTTCATTAATGAAACAACGTAAGAAAAACATCACCGAAATAGCCCTGGAGGTTGGTATCTGCAATCCATCGTATTTCGCCAAATGTTTTCACGAAAAATACGGAATTCTTCCTTCGCAGATAGCCGTGTGAGCTAGCAGCTCACCACCTCAAGCGTAGTAATCCTCTCTCAGTTAAGTTTTGATTACCAGGATTATATTTCAACCGAATGGCGTTGCTGTGCCAGCCATGTCCAATCGTTGAGAAATATGCAAGTGTGCATTTTCATTTTAACCAAAAAATATAATGTCATGGAAATTATTACAAAATCCGGTAACAAAACAAACATCGATCAGCAGCTGATCGACGATTTTAGTACATCGTTAGGTGGAGCATTAGTTACTGCCGCAGATTCAAATTACGACGAAGTTCGTCAAATATGGAACGGTATGCACGACAAAAAACCGGCACTGATAGCGCAGTGTTCGGGAGTGGCCGATGTGGTGGCATCGGTAAATTTTGCCCGCGAAAACGATATTCTGTTTTCGGTGCGCGGCGGAGGTCATAATGTGGGTGGAACAGCGTCGAACGACGGCGGTTTAATGATCGACCTCTCACAAATGAAAGGCATACGAGTCGATCTGGAGAAAAAGACCGTTTATGCACAGGGTGGCGTAACCATGGCCGATCTCGACCGCGAAACGCAGGTATTCGGGCTGGTAGCTCCATCGGGAGTAGTATCAACAACAGGAATTGCCGGATTAACACTGGGTGGTGGCCTCGGCCATCTGCGCAAAAAATACGGCCTCAGTATCGATAACCTGGTTTCGGCAGATGTGGTAACTGCCGACGGACAATTTATTACCGCCTGCGAAAAGCAGAATTCCGACCTGTTTTGGGCCGTACGTGGCGGTGGTGGAAATTTTGGAGTAGTTACTTCTTTCCAGTATCAATTGCACCCGGTGGGGCCAATGGTAACTTTGTGTGCGCCTTTCTACCCGGCCGAAGAAGCACCCGAATTATTGCCGGCATGGCAAAAATTTATGGATGAATCACCCGACGAAGTTTCGTCGAATGCCCTGTTCTGGACCATCCCTCCGGCTCCAGATTTCCCGGAAGAAGTACACGGCAGAAGAGTATTAATCCTTACAGCCGTTCATTGCGGTGAACTCGATAAAGGAGAAAAGCTTTTTGAACCTTTGCGTCAACTTAGCAAGCCTTTAATCGATTTAAGTGGGCCATTACCCTGGACCACACTGCAAACCATGTTCGATCCCTTCTTCCCGAAAGGTGAGCAGCTTTACTATTTCAAATCAAGATACATCAACCGGATGGATACAAAAACCATCGATACCATTGTTCCCAAAGCAAGTAATCCTCCACAACCTATGGTGCTGATCGCGATTTGGCATATTGGCGGAGCGATGAGCCACGTAAAAGATGATGCTACGCCTTTCTCCGGACGACAATCGAATTACCTGTTTAGTATCGATGCTATTTGGGGAGATGCGAATGCGAATGACGAGGTAATTCGTTATGCCCGCGAGTTTCTGGATGACATGAAGGAATTCTCGCCCGGTGGATTGTACGTAAACTTTGCCGGTTTGGGCGAAGAAGGTGTCGACCTGGTGAAATCGGCTTACGGTAAAAACTACGAGCGTTTATCGGTAATAAAAAAGAAGTACGATCCGAACAATTTATTCCGCATCAACCAGAATATAAAGCCTGCAGATTAAGGAACGAAGCATCTCTAGTCTTTTGGCTAAGGAAATTCATAATTACTCATCTAAAATTTTATGTTTATGAAATTTACATTGATATTTATTACAGCCACCTTGTTTATTGCCTGCAGCACTCAGGTGGATGTAGAAACGGAAAAGCAGGCTATAAAAACCTTACTCGAAAAGGAATCGCAATATGCTGCTTCCGGTGATCTCGATAGCTGGAGTGCGTGTTGGGTGAATACTGATGAGGCTTCGTTTAGTATGACCAGCAGCCAGGAAACTCAGCACACCAATGGCTTTAGCGAAATAAAAGAAGGAATTGCCGACATTGAACCTTTCGATTTAAAAATGACAAGAGACAATTACCAGTTTGTTATCGGAAACGACGTGGCTTATGTAAGCTACAATCAAAAGGACAACTGGGGCAATGCCGATGTTTCGAAACAGGAATCAAGAACACTTAAAAAAGTGGATGGCTTTTGGAAAATTGTGAATACAACTGTAGTTGACGTTACATCATACGAGCATTCTCCTTCTCCTTCGTTTCATGCCAAAGCCTCCGAATTGCCGGTTGATCCAAAAACAGGATTTACCAATATTAGCGGCATAGGTGGTGTTTCAATTGGTTATATCGACGTTCCCGCCGGCACCGATTTCACCCCGCTTTTTGCAGGCTTACCACACGATATGTGCAATGGAAATCACTGGGGGTATATGATTGAAGGTTCGGCAGAAATTTTATATGCCAACGGAAAAACGGAAACGATTGAAGCTGGTGAAGTTTTTTACATTCCGGCACCACATACCGGAAAATCTACCACCGGTGCAAAATTTGTTGATTTTACGCCCGATGATGAGTTTACGGTTTTAATGGAGCAGATTGCTGAAAATATGGCTGCCATGCAAAATGCAAATTAACAGGCACCAAATGCCCGTGGCAGATTAGCGTGTATTCCCGGAAAGATCGGAATCGACAAAATTTGAATTCAGCCTGAAAAAAGAATGAATAAATCTGATCCCAAATATTAGGGATCAGATTTGAATTCTTAAATCATCAAAAATTTATACAGATGAAAACGATCCTACTATTGTTTATTTCATCTCTATTCCTCGTTTTATCGGGTTGCGGGATGAAGAATAAGAAGAAACAAGAATTAAGCTATACAACAATAACCTGCAATGCAGTACCCGCTACAAATGATGATGACTGGTACGATACCAATAAAAAAGCCCCCTTATTTGATAATCTCGGCAATTATTCCTTTCCGATAAGTACCGAAAATGAATTGGTTCAGCGATATTTTAATCAGGGATTAACTTTAGCATATGCATTCAATCATGCAGAAGCTGCCCGTTCTTTTTATTACGCGGCCAAACTCGATCCGGACTGTGCCATGGCTTATTGGGGGTATGCCTATGTATTAGGACCAAATTACAATACGATAGGTTATATGGAAAGTAAAAACTATCCGATTGCATACGACGCCATTCAAAAGGCACTAGCTTTGGCCGATAATGTTACTCCGAAAGAAAAAGCACTTATCGAGGCCATGTCGGAACGTTATACCAAAGATGTACCGCGAGACAGAGCATACCTGGATCAGGCTTATTCTGATGCAATGAAAACAGCATACGAAACTTTTCCCGACGACGCAGATGTCAGTACTATTTATGCCGAGTCATTAATGAATATTCACCCCTGGGAATTATATGAAGCCGATGGGACAGCCCAACCATGGACAGGTGAAATTGTAGAAACGCTGGAAAAGATAATAAACGAGAATCCCGAACATCCCGGAGTACATCACTTTTATATTCATGCAGTTGAAGCTTCAAAAAGTCCCGAAAGAGGGCTGCATTCGGCAAGTTTATACGACGACGGACTGGTACCCGGATCGGGGCATCTAGTGCATATGCCTTCCCATATCTACATCCGAACCGGCCACTATCATAAAGGAACAGTTGCAAATTTAAACGCCGTTGCTTCCGACAGTTCATATACTACTGCCTGTCATGCACAAGGTGTTTATCCGTTGACTTATTATCCTCACAACTATCACTTTCTGGCGGCAACAGCAACACTTGAAGGTAACAGCTATTGGGGAATCCGGGCATCCGAAAAAATGTCGGAACTGATCAGCAAACAGTTAATGCAGGAACCCGGCTGGGGTACATTGCAGCATTTTTATTCCATTCCTTATTATGTGTATGTAAAATGCGGAAAGTGGGACAAAATACTCGCCCATCCCGATGAAGTACCATCACTGAATTATCCGGCTGCAGTTCGTGCTTATGCACGCGGAATGGCATTTCTGGGTAAAGATGATGTTGAAAATGCGGAACAGGAACTTGAAAAACTTGAAATCTTAGCACAGGATGAAAGTTTAAAGGACCTAACCATTTGGGATATCAATTCAACTTACGACCTGGTGCAGATAGCAAGAAATGTATTGAAAGCCGAAATCCTTGCCACTCAAAAGGAGTATCTCCAATCGATAGAGCTGCTCACTGAAGCCATTGAAGTGGAAGATGCATTAAACTACAATGAACCACCGGATTGGTTTTTCTCGGTTCGCCATCATTTGGGGGCTGTTCAGAATGAAGCTGAAAACTACCACGATGCCATTGAAACTTATCGGGAAGATCTTGCCACTTTTCCACGAAACGGTTGGGCTTTG
>DASQBW010000607.1:0-4959 GCA_035635015.1 Draconibacterium sp.
ACCACCGGATTATGTGGTGCAAGGTCCAAACCAAATGACAGCATTGCCAATTGAAGTGCCGGTTTCGTACCAGGAAATTGCTCACTGTCTTGAAAAATCGATTTCGAAAATTGAAACGGCAGTATTGAGTGCACTGGAACAAACGCCTCCTGAGTTGTATGCCGATATTGTGGTTAAAGGAATTTGGCTGGCAGGTGGTGGAGCGCTGTTAAAAGGATTGGATAAGCGATTAACAGATAAAATTGGCATTCCGTTCCATATTGCAGAAGATCCATTACGTGCTGTGGTTAGAGGTACAGGCATTGCCCTGAAGAACGCTGAAGATTTCTCATTCCTTATCAGATAACAGAAACTTTTCAATTATAAATGCGCAGTCTCCTTCGGTTCCTAATTAGAAATTATGCATTTCTATTGTTTCTTGCTTTAGAAGTGGTTTCGTTGGTGCTGGTATTTAATTACAATCGTTTTCAGCGTTCGCGGTTTCTGAATTCTGCAAATCGTATTTCGGCGGGTTTGTACAACACTACAAATTCGGTATTTCAATATTTCGAGCTACGAAAGGTAAACGAACAGCTGGCCAGAGAAAATGCGTTGCTGCACACTCAGATTGATGCACAAATGGTTGGCCAGGAAACAATCGATAACTCAGCTTTTTTGTACAACATGCCTGATTCTACGTTTGTTTTCAGATCTGCACGCATTATTAATACCTCTGCAAATAAGCAACAAAATTACATTACAATCGACAAAGGAAGCGATTACGGAATTCAGCCAGACCAGGGAATTTTGGCGCCTGAAGGAGTAGTTGGAGTTATTAGCAGTGTTTCCGAATCTTATGCTGCAGGGCTATCCTTATTAAATCCTCGCTGGAGTATCTCAGCCCAGTTAAAAAATACCGGTTATTATGGTGCCCTGCATTGGAACGGAGAAAACTATCGACAAGCAGATTTGTTAGAGATTCCCATTCATGTTGATTTAGCCAGGGGAGATACGGTTGTAACAAGCGGTTATTCATCCATTTTCCCGGAAGGATTGCTCATTGGCACAATCATGTCATTTGATAAACCACCCGGAGAGAATTATTACAACATAAAGGTGCAACTTGCAGTTGATTTTAAAGCAATACGTTACGTGCATGTTATTGAGAATATTAAAAAAAGTGACTTAAAAGCGGTTGAAAATGAAGTATTAGATGGGCAGGGAGATTATTAAATATATGACAATGTTTGCAGTGCTGGTGTTTACACAAGTGCTGTTTTTAAACCAGGTACAAATAAGCGGGTATATTAATCCCTACATCTATATCCTTTTTATTATGTTGCTTCCTTTAAATGCACCACGCTATGTGTTGCTTCTTGGAGGATTTTTAATTGGCATTACCATTGATGTCTTCTCAAATACATTGGGTATACATGCAGCCGCTTCTGTGTTTATTGCTTTTCTGCGTCCGCTTGTAATAGCAACCATTACCGATCGTGAAGAAGAAATGGCGGATTACCCCGGATTAATTCAAAATGGCTTTGTATGGTTTCTCTCTTATACCTCTTTAATGGTTATTCTTCATCATACAGCATTTTTCTTTATCGAGGTATTTACATTTTCAAATCTTTTCCAAACTTTATATCGAATTTTATTAAGTTCGTTGTTTTCAATTTTTGTTATAGTTTTAAGTCAGTTTATTGTTTTTCGCGATTAACAGAAGTTAAAACAGGACAAAATCATTCCTGTATATCCCGGGATGATTTATTATTAATTACTATTTTTCAAAAAATTAACAGGCAGATTAATTCATGAACAACTTATCGAAAAGAAGTTATGTTGTTGCAGCAATTTTTGTTGTAGTAGGATTAATTTATGTCATTGATCTGTTTCGACTCCAGGTGCTGGATTCCGATTACAAACAATCTGCCACCAACCAGGTTTTACGCGAAGTTGTACAATATCCTGCCCGGGGATTAATTTATGATCGGAACGGGGAGCTGCTGGTGTACAATAAAACGGCCTATGACTTACTGATTACTCCTGACGAAGTAACAGGCTTTGATACCACATTGCTTTGCGATTTGCTGGATATTAACAAGCCGGACTTGATCGATGGAATTGAAAAAGCAAAAAATTATTCCTCCTACAAACCATCGGTAATCATCAAACAAATATCGCCCGAAGATTTTGCTTTACTGCAGGAACAACTCTATAAATTTAAAGGATTTCATTCTCAAACAAGGACCTTACGCGAATATACCCATCCGGTTGCAGCACACGTACTTGGATATGTTGGAGAGGTAACAAACAGCGATATTGAAAAAGATCGCTATTATAAGCCGGGTGATTATATTGGACAGAGTGGAATAGAGAAGTCGTATGAGAAACAGCTTCGTGGAACAAAAGGCCTTAAAAAGTTTATGGTTGATGTCCATAACCGTATACAAGGATCCTATTTGGATGGCAGCGAAGATCAGCCTGCCGAGATTGGCAAAAACCTGGTATCGACAGTTGATCTGGATTTACAGGTTTATGCCGAAAAACTTTTTCAGAATAAAAAAGGAGCCGTTGTGGCAATTGAACCTGCAACAGGCGAAGTATTAACAATGCTAAGTGCCCCGGTTTACGATCCCGGGTTGCTTGTGGGAAGGGTACGGGGTGAAAACTATGCAACTTTACTTAACGACTCACTAAAACCGCTTTTTAATCGTGCATTAATGGCCAAATATCCTCCGGGTTCTACGTTTAAAATTATTAATACCCTTATTGGTCTTCAGGAACAGGCCATAAATATGTACACACGGTTTGTTTGTAATGGAACAAGCTCAAGTCCCATTCGTTGTACACACGACCATATTTCTCCTGCCGATGTAGTTGATGCAGTTCGGGAGTCGTGTAACCCGTTTTTATGGAACACATTCAGGGCAATCCTAACGAAATACAAAACATCGGCCGAAGGTTTCAATGTTTGGCACAATTACGCGGTCCGCTTCGGAATTGGGCAACTGTTAAGTAAGGATTTCTCAAATGCATTAAGAGGTGATTTACCTTCTCAATCAACCTACGACAATATTTATGGTGAAGGGCACTGGAATGCACTAACTGTGCGTTCGCTGGCAATTGGGCAAGGGGAATTGGGTATCACTCCACTGCAAATGGTTAATTGCAGTGCCATTTTTGCTAACCGAGGATATTATTTTGAACCTCACATTATAAAACAAGTAGAAGGTGATACCATAAGAAGCAGCATTCATGTTAAACATGATGTGGGGATTGATGAAGAACATTTTACTCCAATTTTACAAGGTATGGAGCAAGTGGCGAAAGGGAGCATATTACGTAGCATTCCTGGCATCGAATATTGTGGAAAAACAGGTACAGTCCAGAATCCACAGGGTGAAGACCATTCAGTTTATATCGCCTTTGCTCCCAAAGAGAATCCCCAAATAGCAATTTTTGTGTATGTTGAAAACGGGGGATATGGCTCAAGACATGCAGCACCAATGGCCAGTTTAATGATCGAAAAATATTTGAATGATACAATAGCCACTAACCGGCTAAGATACGAACAACAAATGCTTGATGCTAACTTACTAAGTTCAAACCCACTCGATTAAGTGATAAGAAGAAATAACATATTGGCAAATATCGACTGGTTAACCGTTGGCCTGTATATTCTAATGATATTCCTGGGCTGGTTAAATATTTACGCTGCCTTGTACAGCGACGAGCATCAGAGCATTTTCGATATTACACAACAATACGGAAAACAGCTAATGTGGATTGGAGCTGCAGCTGTTTTGGCACTTGTAATAATGCTATTGGAAGTTAACTTTTATGTATTCTTTTCTTATATCATTTACGGGATACTCATGTTGCTGCTGTTACTGGTTCCGTTTATTGGTAAGGAAATAAACGGTGCACGCTCCTGGTTTCAACTGGGGCCAATAACTTTTCAGCCGTCGGAGTTTGCCAAATTTGCCACTGCACTGGTATTGGCAAGGTACATGAGCACCCATGGATTTAAACTTCAAACCCTAAAGTCGCTATCAACTGTTGCGGTAATTATTCTGGCTCCGGTCGTTCTTATTTTACTACAAAATGATACGGGATCGGCATTGGTCTATTTTTCATTTGTATTGGTATTGTATCGCGAAGGATTATCAGGGGTTGTGCTTTTCTTTGGCACTTTGGCAGCAATCCTTTTTGTACTGTCCTTAGTGCTGGCAAATTTAACATTGGCCTTAATAATGATTGGGGCGGCTTTGCTCATGTTCCTGATTTTTAATCCAAGATTCAAACAATTTTTAAATGCTTTTTTTATTTATGCAATTACCATTGGGCTTGCTGTTTTATTAAGTTACATACTTCCATTAAAGAACGAACTGGTCGATTTTATTCTTGGAGGAGCAGTGCTTGGTTCAATAATTGTTTTATACAACAGTATTAAAAATAAAATACCCAATTACGCAAAAATTGCCGTGGTATTTATCGGCTCAATTTTGTTTACCATTTCAGTCGATTATGTTTTTAATAATCTCCTCCAAAAGCACCATCAGGTACGTATAAACGAATTATTAGGCATCGAATCTAATCCACAGGGTGCAGGCTACCACGTTAACCAGAGTAAAATTGCCATAGGCTCGGGGGGCACATGGGGAAAAGGCTACCTGGAAGGCACACAAACAAAATTTGACTTTGTACCGGAACAAAGTACTGATTTTATATTTTGCACAGTAGGAGAAGAATGGGGATTTGCAGGAACGCTTACAATCATTATACTCTTTCTTGTTTTTATTATACGCCTTATTTGGCTTGCCGAACGACAACGATCGGCTTTTTCACGTATTTATGGTTACTCAGTGGCTGTAATACTCTTCTTTCATTTTATGGTAAATATTGGGATGACTATAGGCATGATGCCGGTTATTGGCATCCCCCTTCCGTTTTTCAGTTACGGCGGCTCCTCTCTTTGGT
>DASQBW010000608.1:0-3314 GCA_035635015.1 Draconibacterium sp.
ACCTCACGGACATGTTTCGCAGGTGCTGTTCCCATCGCCAAGTACAAAAACTTCGCGTTGTGCATTTGTTTACACACCTCCGGGTTACGAAAACGGAAATAAAAAATATCCTGTACTTTATTTGCAGCACGGCTGGGGCGAAGACGAAACAGCATGGAGCAACCAGGGACACGCAAACCTGATTATGGATAACATGATTGCTGCGGGTGAAATCGATCCGTTTATTATTGTAATGACCTACGGAATGACAAACGATACCCGTGTTGGCGGTCTTCGTAACTTCGATATCGAACCATTTCAAACCGTATTGGTCGACGAGTTAATTCCTTATGTTGATTCGAATTTCCGCACAATCGCCGACCAGGAGCATCGTGCCATGAGTGGCTTGTCGATGGGTGGAATGGAAACGCATACCATTACGCTGAATAAACCAGAAGTGTTTTCACATTACGCCTTATTAAGTGGCGGAACTTATTCTCCTGATGAAATAAAAGATAAATCAAAGGTAAAACTCATTTTTATCAGTTGTGGAAGCCGCGAAAATCCGGATGCCGTTACAGAAGCAGGAAAAGCCTTAAAAGCAGCCGGATTTAATGCCGTTACTTTTGTTTCGGAAAATACCGCACACGAGTTCCTCACCTGGCGCAGAAGCTTGCGTGAGCTTGCTCCGCTGCTGTTTAAGGATTAATATTGGACAGATTTAGAAACAGATTTCACGCTGTTGCTTTGTGTATTGAGAAATTCGTTAGGTTTAAGTTTTTAAATTAAACGATTGTTTTTTCAGTTGTCAGACCACCATGTGAAATCTGTTTTTTTGTGGATTATTTGCACTGCACAGGACGATTTTCAAACAACCTTAACCAATTGGCCGGCAAGCTAATTCACAAGAACATGTTAGTCTTACTTTTTTAATAACGCATTAATGTATTATACTTATGAAGAAATTTTTTATTGGTTCTTTTCTGGCATTTTTTGCCATTACAGGAATCCTGAATGCACAGACTGATGAATTGTATGAAAACTCTAAGCCATCGTCGACAAACATTGTTGGTGCCGAATATCCACGTGTTGATGCACAGCGCAGGGCAATATTTGAAGTACATGCTCCCGAGGCAAAAACTGTTTCGGCCAGCATCGGAAATGCCACGTTTACAAAAGATGCCGATGGTTACTGGACGGGTGTTACTGAGCCGCTTGATCCGGGTTTTCATTACTACACCCTGAATATTGATGGTGCCAATGTTTGCGATCCTCTTACCGAAACTTTTGCCGGCGGCGGACGCGTAATGAGTGGAATTGAGGTGCCTGAAGAAGGTGTTGATTTTTACAACATTAAAAATGTGCCTCATGGCGAGGTACGTTCGGTTTGGTATTTTGCCGAATCAACCGGTGAACACCGCCATGCCTATATCTACACTCCTCCTGGCTACGATAAGGGGAATAAAAAGTACCCTGTATTGTATTTGCAGCACGGTATGGGAGAAGACAGAACTGCCTGGCCGGAACAAGGACGTACTAACTTTATTCTTGATAATCTGATTGCAGAAGGTAAAGCAAAACCGATGATTATTGTAATGGAAGATGGTGGCATTGCAGAAGGTATTGCCGGTCCGCGCAGACAACGTGGTCCAAGACCAGAGCAAGGAGAACGTCCTGCCGGAGGTCAACGCCGTGGTGGTGGCCCGGGAGGAATGGCTTCATTCTGGGATGGTTTTGGCTCGGTAATCATCAAAGATCTTATTCCTATGGTTGACAAAAATTACCGTACCCTTACCGATCGTAAAAACCGTGCGATGGCAGGTCTTTCATTAGGGGGTACCCAAACTTACCAGATCACCGGTGCAAATCTCGATGTATTTGGAAATATCGGTATTTTCAGTGCTCCTTTTGGTTTTCCGGGAGTTGAAAACGGTTACGATGGCCTGTTGGCAAAACCGGATGAATTCAACAAAATGGTAGATGTATTTTACATCAGCATGGGGTCAAAAGAAGGTGGCCGCTCAGGTCGCGATATTCATGAAGAGCTTGATAAAGCCGGTATAAATAATGTTTACTACGAAGCACCCGGAACAGCTCATGAGTTCCAGACATGGCGTAAAAGTTTGCATGGTTTTGCACAATTACTTTTTCAGAAATAAAAGGAATTGGCATATTAAAAAGAGGTGCCAGAGGGAATACCTCTGGCATTTCATAAAAATTGCTCTAATTTTATGAGCGATTCAATAATTTTTATAAACCGTAAATCAAAATGAAAACTAAACTTATTTCAAGCCCGAGAAACATTCATCCTATCTTCTTGTGTATGCTGTTTCTGGTACTTTCAACAGGAGTACTTAAAGCTCAACTCGTGGATAATTCGATCCCTGCTCCTACAAATCTTAATCAGAATGAATGTCCGTGTATTATGCCCGATAACAGCGTGGTATTTAGCGTGCATGCACCCGATGCTAAAAAGGTACAGCTTGATCTTCGCAAATTGTACGATATGGAAAAGGATGCTGATGGCACATGGACAGTTCGAACAGACCCTCAGGTTCCGGGGTTTCATTACTACAAATTGGTTATCGATGGTGTGAGTGTTGCCGATCCTGCCAGTCAGACCTTTGTTGGAGGAGGTGGCATATCAAGTGCGATTGATGTTCCTGAAGAAGGTATTGATTTTTATGAGCTGAAGGATGTTCCTCACGGAGCACTTAGCTCAAAGTATTATTATTCGGATTATACCAAAAGCTGGCGACACCTATTTGTTTACACCCCACCGGGTTACAACGAAAATACCAAACAAAAATACCCTGTTGTTTACATTCAGCATGGTGGTGGCGAAGATGAAACCGGTTGGGCTATCCAGGGGAAAACCGATATTATTGTGGATAATCTGATTGCCGCCGGAAAAGCAAAACCAATGATAGTGGTTATTCCCAATGGAAATGTACAAGCGCCAGGTGGTGCACGTTTTGGAGGCTACAGCAGTGCCGGAATGGCACCGTTTAAAGAAGAGCTGACCAAACAAATTGTACCGTTTATCGATGCCATGTATCGCACTAAAGCCGATGCAAAAAACAGGGCGCTCTGTGGCCTTTCAATGGGTGGTGGACAATCGTTTTATGTTGGTTTGGAAAGTCTTGATGTTTTTGCTTCTGTTGGTGTATTTAGCTCAGGTTTGTTTGGAGGAATCAGAGAAACCAGCAGTTTTGATGCCGAAAAAGAAATTCCGGGCTTGCTGTCGAAGTCGGATGATTTCAATAAAAAACTGGATTTGTTTTACATCTCATGTGGTGAGCAGGATCCACGAATAAAGCATACTACAAATGCAG
>DASQBW010000609.1:0-7227 GCA_035635015.1 Draconibacterium sp.
GACAGGATGAATCGACAGCCGAAGTTTTCCTTGATCCGAATACTTTTGCCGAAGATGGAACAACTTCGTTGAGTACTTTGAGCTTTTCGGAAAACGGTAAAATTGCCGCCTACTCTATTTCGGAAGGTGGTAGCGACTGGCGTAAAGTAATTATTATGAATACCGACACGAAGGAGCAAATGGGCGACACACTGGTTGACGTAAAATTCAGTGGAATTTCGTGGAAAGGCGATGAAGGATTTTTCTACTCGAGCTACGACAAACCTGAAGGCAGCGAATTATCGGCAAAAACCGATCAACATAAATTGTACTACCATAAACTTGGAACCGCTCAAAAAGAAGACGAGCTGATTTTTGGTGGAACACCGGAAGAAAAACACCGTTACATTGGTGGCGGAGTAACCGACGACAACCGTTACCTGGTAACTACTGCCAGTGTTTCTACATCGGGAAATAAACTGTTTATAAAAGACCTTACCAAGCCCAACAGTAAACTAATTACAATTATTGGCACCGACGAAAGCGACACCTACGTTATCGACAATGTGGGAACAAAATTATATTTGGTAACCAATTTAAATGCCCCAAACCAGAAAGTGGTGACTACCGATGTAAGTAATCCAACTCCGGAGAACTGGGTTGATTTTATTCCCGAAACTGAAAACGTGCTTAGCCCCTCAACTGGAAGTGGCTATTTCTTTGCCGAATATATGATTGATGCCGTATCAAAAGTATTTCAGTACGACTACGATGGCAATTTGGTTCGCGAAGTGGAATTACCAGGAGTTGGTTCGGTTAGTGGTTTTGGTGCAAAGAAAAAAGCTACTGAAATGTATTATACTTTCACGAACTACATCACTCCGGGAAGCATTTATCAATACGATTTCAAAACAGGTGAATCAGAATTGTACCGCAAACCGGCTATCAATTTCAATCCGAACGACTTTGAAAGTAAACAGGTTTTCTACACTACGAAAGACGGCACTAAAATTCCAATGATCATCACTTACAAAAAAGGAACTGAACTGAACGGTAAAAATCCTACAATCCTTTACGGTTATGGAGGCTTTAACGTTAGCCTCACACCAAGTTTTTCGGTTACCAATGCAGTTTGGCTTGAGCAAGGTGGAGTATACGCCGTTGCCAATTTACGCGGAGGTGGCGAGTAAGGTAAAAAGTGGCACGATGCCGGAACTAAAATGCAAAAGCAAAATGTATTTGATGATTTTATTGCAGCTGCCGAATACCTGATTGCCGAGAATTATACATCGAGCGATTACCTGGCTATACGTGGTGGATCGAACGGAGGACTATTGGTTGGCGCTGTTATGACACAGCGTCCAGAACTGATGAAAGTAGCACTTCCGGCAGTGGGTGTATTGGATATGTTGCGCTATCACACCTTTACCGCTGGTGCTGGCTGGGCATACGATTACGGTACGGCCGAAGACAGCAAAGAAATGTTTGAATACCTGAAAGGTTATTCTCCGGTACACAATGTAAAAGCAGGTGTTGAATATCCGGCAACGTTGGTAACTACCGGCGATCACGACGACCGTGTTGTTCCGGCACACAGCTTTAAATTTGCTGCTGAATTGCAAGCCAAACAAGCGGGCGACAATCCGGTTCTTATTCGTATTGAAACCGATGCCGGCCACGGAGCAGGCACACCGGTGAGTAAAACCATTGAGCAATATGCCGATATTTATGGCTTCACACTTTGGAACATGGGCATTAAGTCCTTAGCTGAATAAACAATTCGACAGAAATAACTAACCCCGTCTTTTAAGGCGGGGTTTACAACGGGCATGCCCCAATAGAAATGAATGGAGATTTTGTAAATTGAAGTTACAAAATCTCCATTCATTTCTTTTTCTACCTAGCTAAATCGCTTACCCCACCCTAAAGGATGGGGCTAAGGATAACACTCTGAAGGAATCCTATCTGAAAAAGAAAAATTAATTGTAAACAAGCCGGAATTTTCAATCAAGAAATACTACTTTTGGATTCCCGGTAGCACGATTTGTTACCGGGAATTTTTATGTTGAAGGATAATGCAGTTTCTGGTTATTGAGGGAAATATAGGGGCAGGCAAATCAACACTTTCGCGAATGATTGCCGAAGATTACAACGCCAAACTGGTGTTGGAACAATTTGCTGATAACCCGTTCTTACCCAAGTTTTACCAGGACAAAGAACGCTATTCTTTTCCATTGGAACTTTCGTTTTTAGCCGACCGCTACAACCAGATAAAAAACGAAGTGCTTAACCCCGATCTTTTTCATTCGTTTATGGTGGCCGACTATTTTTTTGCCAAAACAGCGATCTTTGCAAAAAATACTCTAAAAGATGACGAATACCGTCTGTTCAAACAAATCTTCGATATCATGTTTGAATCGATGCCCAAACCCAATCTGTATGTTTACCTCCATGCAGATGTAAACCAGCTAATGCATAACATAAAAATGCGCGGACGCGATTATGAACAAAATATGGATCCTGTTTATCTGCGAAAAATTGAGAGCGGATACTTTAACTTTTTTAAACAATTTTCCTCTTTCCCCATACTGATTATCGATATTAATGGCATCGATTTTGTGAAAGATCCTGACCATTATCTGAAAATAAAATCATGTGTTTTCAATAGTGATTATAAATTAGGGATAAACCGAATGATATTGTGATAAAAACTTGGCAGACAGCTTTCATATAATGAAAAGCTTTTTATTTTTGTCTGCTCGATTGTTAATTTTAAATGAAGTATAAATAATGTCTGTTATGAGAAGAATCAACTTTAAACCATATGCACTTTTTGTAGGTGTTGCGGTTTTACTGTCTGGATGTTCCGGACTTAACAAAATGAAAAAAAATGCCGATCAAATTAACTTCAATGTTACTCCGGAGGTGCTTGAGGCACATGCCAGCGAAGTTGATTTAGCCATTGATGCCAGATTTCCCGCCAAATACTTCAATAAAAAAGTAACGCTCACTGCCACTCCTGTATTAAAATATGAGAGTGGTGAAACAAAGTATCAATCTGTATCGGTACAGGGAGAGAATGTAGAAGACAACAACAAAGTTATCAGCTATAACGGTGGTAATGTAAGCTACAAAGATGCAGTTGCATATGATGACGCAATAGCAAAATCGGAGCTTTACGTTAACATCACAGCTTCGCAAGGTGCTAAGTCTGTTGATTTTGCTCCAATCAAGATTGCCGATGGCGTTATTGCAACAAGCGAAAAAGTAGTTATGATCCCTAAAGCTATTTTAGGTGTTGAACGGGAAGCAAACAACAGTGGAAAATACGATCCGAACATTGACGCATTCCAGCGCATTGTTTCTGATGAAATGACAGCAGACATCAAATACCTGATCAACCGCTCGAACCTTCGCAGGGAAGAAACTTCAAAAGGTGAAGTTGCTGCTTTGGAAGACTACACCAAAAAAGCAAACGAAGAAGAAAGAATTGACCTGAAAGATGTTGAAGTTTCAGCTTATGCGTCTCCTGATGGAGAGATCGACTTTAACACTGATCTTGCTGCAAAACGTAAAGAAACTTCTTCTGCATTCCTGGCACAAAAACTCAAAGAAGCCGGTGTTGATGTTGAATTGAAAACAAAATACACTCCTGAAGACTGGGATGGATTTAAAGAATTGATGGAACAATCAAACATCAAGGACAAAGAATTGATCCTTCGTGTACTTTCAATGTATAACGACCCAGAAGTTCGCGAACGCGAGATTCGTAATTTGAGTGTAACTTTCACCGAAGTTGCCGACCAAATTCTTCCTGAGTTACGTCGTGCAAAAATGACCACCAGCGTTGATTTGATTGGTAAAACCGACGAAGAATTAAAAGCTGCTGCAAAAGCTGATCCTGCTTCATTAAATCCTGCAGAATTACTTTATGCTGCTACTTTGTTCGAAGACCTTAATGAACAACTATCTGTATACAATTCATTCATCAAAGCTTATCCTAACGATTGGAGAGGCCCTAACAACGCAGGTTATGTATTGGTACAACAATACAAATATGCCGATGCCAAACCGATGTTCGAGAAAGCTGAGAATCTGGCCAACAACGAGCCTATCGTTAAAAACAATATTGGGGCAGTTACTTTAACCGAAGGTGATGTTGATGCTGCTGAAGCTTTATTTGGAGCTGCTGCAGGCGCAGGTGATGAAGTAAACTATAACATGGGTATTGTTAGCATTAAAAAAGCCGAGTACGACAGAGCAGTTCAGTACTTTAACAGATTTACGGATGTTAACTCAGGTTTAGCAAAATTACTGGCAGGCAACAACAACGGTGCAGTAAAAGATCTTGATGCCTGCACAATAGAAGGTTGCTTTATGAAAGAATATTTCAAAGCAGTAATTGGTGCACGCACTGCAAAAGAATCGTTGTTATTCGACAGCCTGAAAGCTGCTGTTGACATGAACGCTGACTTGAAAGAAGTGGCCAAAACTGATATGGAATTCGCAAAATATTTCGACAATGCTAAATTTAAAGCAGTTGTTGACTAACTAAGTTGTGATAAACTTACTGGAAAGGGCGGTCGTTTGATCGCCTTTTTTTTGCCTGATCCTGGCAGATATATTTTGCACCGTGCTTTAGCGCGGTGATATAATATGCACAGTAAAATGGCTTTAGCCTTTAATACTGTTTTAAAGGCTAAAGCCGAAAAAAGCAATACACAATTCAAACACCTCGCTAATGCACGGTGCAAAAACAAATCAGTATCGCACAATCCTATTATGACATTTCAGAAGACATAAATCGATTATGACAAAACCTCTTTTTTAATCCTGCTTAAAACACTATTTTTCAAGCTCAAATATTAAGGGAAAATCAAGTAAAAGTTATGGAGTACATTAATAAATATGTAGAGGAAAACAAAGACCGGTTTCTGGAGGAATTATTCGGATTGATCCGCATTCCGTCCATCAGTTCGATCGCCGCCCACAAACCGGATATGTACAAAGCCGCCGAATACTGGAAAAAAACATTACTGGAAGCCGGTGCCGATAAAGCCGAAATCTTTGAGACTTACGGAAATCCGGTTACTTATGGCGAAAAGATCATCGATCCGGCCCTGCCAACTGTTTTGGTTTACGGGTATATGGATGTTATGCCGGTTGATCCAATAGATTTGTGGGACACTCCTCCTTTTGAACCTCAGGTTCGCGACGGGAAAATTTATGCCCGGGGTGCCGACGATGATAAAGGCCAGGGAATGATGCACGCCAAAGCTTTCGAGCTGATGGTAAAAACCAGCACCCTCCCCTGTAATGTAAAATTTATGATTGAAGGTGAAGAAGAAATAGGATCGCCTAACCTCGGACTTTGGTGTCAGCAAAACAAAGAAATGCTTAAAGCCGATATTATACTGGTATCTGACACATCGATGCTGGGAGTCGATATTCCATCCATCACAACCGGGTTACGCGGACTGGCATACTGGCAGGTGGAAGTTACCGGCCCAAACCGCGACCTGCATTCGGGTATTTTTGGAGGTGCTGTTGCCAACCCGATTAATGTGCTTTGTTCGATGATCAACCAGATGGTTGACGCGGATGGAAAAATTACTATCCCTGGATTTTACGATACCGTACATGAAGTTTCGGCTGAAGAACGTGCACTTCTGGCCAAAGCTCCGTTTAACGAAGAAGCCTACAAAAAAGCCCTTGGAGTTGACGAGCTAAAAGGCGAAAAAGGCTTTACAACAAGCGAGCACACAGGAATTCGTCCGTCGTTTGATGTGTGTGGAATTTGGGGCGGCTACACCGGCGAAGGAGCCAAAACCGTATTACCTTCGAAAGCTTTTGCAAAAATCTCATCGCGCCTGGTACCGGATCAGGATCACGAGAAAATAGCCGTACATTTTAAAGAACACTTTGAAAGGATTGCTCCCAACTCGGTAAAAGTTGAGGTTACTTCGTTACACGGAGGTCCGGCTTATGTTTGCCCAATTGATATTCCGGCGTACCAGGCCGCAGAAAAAGCCTACACTGATACTTTTGGAAAACGTCCGGTTCCTGTCCGCTCTGGTGGAAGTATACCGATAATCTCCACTTTTGAGAAGATACTTGGAATAAAATCGGTGTTAATGGGTTTTGGACTGGAAGCTGATGCTATTCATTCACCAAACGAAAACTATCCATTGGAGCAATTCTACAAAGGCATAAAAACCATTCCGCTGTTTTATAAATATTTTGCTGAAATGGGTAAATAACAAAGATTTATGCGAGCTGTAATTCTGTGCGTAGCGATGAATCTGTAACATCACAACTCTGTTGATACAGCTCTCTTACATTAAAAAACATTCAGCAGGCGACTTATTACATGACGAGAATAGTCACCTGCTGAACTCCTTCGATTAAAGCTACTCATCTGCCAAATAGCTCTGTTTATCGCTATTAAAAGCCAATCTTTCTTAACCGATTGTTAAAGCCTCTCATTCATTTTTAAGTTGAGGAGATTTTTACTTAATTAGCTTTCCATTTTTATAAAAATGACAAACAAAACTTGCCTGATTTTTTGCAATTGTGGTGCCGCCATCATATCCGACGAAAAAAAGGAAGAGCTTTCCGAAGCTTTTAAACCGCTCGGAGTTGATATTTATGAGCTGCACGACCTGTGTGCGTTTTCGCTGAATGGTAAGGACTTTCTGCACGAACTCAACAAAGATTACGATAAAAAACTGTTTGCTGCCTGTTATCCGCGGGCTATAAAAAATATGTTCGAGCAGAACGAAGTACAGCTCAATAATTACGAGGTAATTAATTTCAGGAAAGCCGGCGTCGAACAAATTACTGCTGACGTATCAGCTAAGATTGACGAAAAACAAGACGAAACTTGTTACGAAATAAAAAAGACCGGGCTAAAAGTTCCGGCGTGGTATCCGATCATCGATAAATCGCGCTGTACCCTTTGCGGACAGTGTGCACGGTTCTGTGTTTTTGGCGTTTATTCGTACAATAAAAAAAACCTTGAGGTTGTCAATCCGTTGTCGTGCAAAAACAACTGTCCGGCTTGCGGACGAACCTGTCCGGCATCAGCGATTATCTTCCCGCGTTTACCGGAAAATTCGGCCTTATCAGGAGCAGAACCCGGCGAGGATAAAAAAGCATCGGGAAACGATCAAAAAGGAAATTTGTTTGTTATGCTGAACGAACGCAACAACGCTAGGAGAAACATTTTCAAACAAGGCGCTTTTCAAC
>DASQBW010000610.1:0-5624 GCA_035635015.1 Draconibacterium sp.
TCTGTGGCTAGGTACTTTTGCTGGTATTCAACAGTTCAATTTCGATACAAAACAATTTATTAATTATTATCTGCCGGATACAGCCAGGGTCTTTTCAATCTTAACCGGACCAGACGGAAATCTTTGGGTTGGTTCAGGTGATGGATTATATCAATTTAACACTGAAAGTAAAACGTTTAGTTTAATACCAGTTGAAGGATCACATACAGTTCAACCAACTGTAAATGCACTTTATATCGACCAGAAAAATGTTTTATGGATTGGAACCGAAGGCGATGGATTATTTAAAATCGATACAAAAAGTAATTCCTATGTAGCTGAAAATTATAATCCCGATAACCTGATCGATTTAGAAATCAGCGCTAATGCTATAACAGAAGATAAAAAGGGAATGCTTTGGGTGGGAACTGCGTATGGATTACATTCTATTGATATGGGTTCAAATGTTGTTACTACTTATCGGTATGATCCTTCAAACCCGAATTCGATTAATGGTTACGAAGTTCAATCTGTTTTTATCGATCGAACAGGTAATATTTGGGTCGGCACAGCCAATGGCATCAATAAAATTCCCGCCCAAATAAAACCATTTGAAATATATCAGAACCGTCCGGCATCTTATTCCTTAAATCTGGCTAATTCTGTTTTATCAGTTCTTGAGGATAGCACAGGAGTTATCTGGTTAAGGATTCCGGAGGGTCTGACTAAACTTGATTCAAATCTGAATAAAATTGACTGGTTCCCTTCAAATCCTTCCGGAAATAATAAAGAAACCGAGGACTGGGTTCAGGCATTTTATGAGGACAGAAAAGGACAAGTTTGGATAGGCACACAATACGGATTTCAGGTATTTAACAGAACTTCAGGGACGTTTATTAATTATCCTTTCCCTGAATCATATCCGGCTCCGCTTTTCTATTATTCCATTTCCGAAGATCCCGATGGTAAATTATGGATTGGTGGCGGTGTTCCTATTTCATTTGATCCGGTTCAAAAAGAATACAAGGCATTTTACAAGGAAAATAATTCAGATACAACGAACCTTCAGATTAATGCATCAGGAGTTATGGCGAGCCGTAATGGTGATATTTGGATTTTTTCATTTGGTCGTGGAATAGCCAGGTTAAATCAACAAACCGGAAAGTTTAGTTATTACTGGAAAGGAGACGGAATTTCCACAAATATGTTGAATGATGGTGAAGTTTTGGACATGTATGAAGATAAGGATGGCATTATCTGGATGGGCACCAGCCAGGGTGGATTAAATCGTTTTGATCCTGAAACAGAAACTTTTAGTTTTATTACTGCAAACGATGGGCTGGCAAGCAACAATATAGAAAGTGTTATTGCTGACGATAATGGGAATTTATGGCTGGGTACAAACAGGGGACTCACTAAGTATAATCCGGAAACCGGGGTCGCAAAGATCTTTGACGAAAACGATGGATTGCCGAATAACGAATTTATCAGGCAGGTAAAATACAAAAAAAATGGCAGGCTGTTTTTTGGGAACCTTAACGGTCTGGTCGTTTTTAATCCGGACAGCATTAAAGAAAACACCCAGCTTCCACCGGTATATCTTACAGGCGTAGAAGTAATGGGTGAACCAATTCCGATTTCAATAGAGGCATTAAAACTCTCCCATAAGGAGAATTATTTATCATTTGATTTTGTGGCACTCAATTACAATGCCCCGGAGAAAAATCAGTATGCCTATAAATTGGAAGGATTGGATAAAAACTGGAATTATGTTGGAACACAACGTTTTGCCAGTTATTCAAACTTAATTCCGGGCCATTATACTTTTAAAGTCATAGGGTCAAACAACGACGGTGTTTGGAACGAACAAGGCGCCGGCATTTCATTTACGATAAATCCTCCCTGGTGGCGAACACAAATTGCCTGGATTTTTTATGCATTCGTTTTTATTGCCGGAATTTTTATGTTCGATCGAATCATGCGAAAAAGGGCCATTGCACAGGAACGTGAACGTTCGAGACAACTGGAACTCGAACATGCCAAAGAAATTGAAAAGGCATACAGTAGACTTGAACAATCGCATGAAAGTCTCAAGGCAACGCAATCCCAACTTATCCAATCAGAAAAAATGGCCAGGCTGGGTGAACTCACCGCCGGTATTGCCCACGAAATTCAAAACCCGCTCAATTTCGTAAATAACTTTTCAGAAGTAAGCAAAGAATTAATTGCTGAAATGAAAGAGGAAATTAAAAACAAAAATTACAGCGAAGTAGAAGAAATATCAGATGACATTGATAGCAACCTCGAAAAAATAAACCACCACGGTAAGCGTGCTGAATCGATTGTAAAAGGAATGCTTTTACACAGTCGTGGCAACACCGGGCAAAAAGAATCCACAGATATAAACACACTTGCCGATGAATACCTGCGCCTCTCGTACCACGGTTTTCGCGCCAAAGACAAATCGTTTAATGCCGATTTTAAACTGGAAGCAGACAAAACGCTTCCAAAAATTAAAGTGGTTCCACAAGATATTGGCCGGGTTTTATTGAATCTGATAAACAATGCATTTTATGCTGTAAATGAAAAAGTTAAACAAAATGAAAACAGTTATAAACCATTGGTTGTTGTACAAACGAGAAAAAGCGAAGAAGGAATAGAAATCCATGTTAGTGATAATGGCCCTGGCATACCAGTTACTGCCGTCAGGAAGATTTTCGAACCATTTTTCACTACCAAGCCAACAGGTCAAGGCACAGGTTTAGGATTAAGTTTGAGTTATGATATTGTGAAAGCACATGGCGGTAACCTGAACGTGGAAACTACAGAAGAGAAGGGGACAAAATTCATCATAAGCCTAAAGATATAATTATGATAAGCAAGCTTGTAAAATTTCAGTATCTGTATTTTGGGGTTTTATTACTTCTATTTTTGATTCTGAGTTCTGGTGTATCCGGGCAGGAAAAGCAGGTTAAGTTCACACGAATTACAGGTACAGATAATATTAATCTTGGAAAAATTAATGCAATTATACAGGATAAATACGGATTCATATGGTTATCGGCACAAAATAACGGCAGTATTATTCGTTACGATGGAACCAACATGGAACAAATCTCAACAAATATGGATAACCCAAATGATCCAAAAGCTTTGGGGGGATATTATCCGGAATGCTTTTTTACTGAAGAGGATATATTGTGGATAGGATTTTATGGGCAGGGACTTGACCGGTATGATATGGCCACAAAAACATTTACGCATTACGATCACAATCCGGATGACCCCGTTAGTCTTGCCAATAATTATGTCACCGATGTCCACAGGGATCAGTTTGGTAATCTTTGGATTGGAACATATGGCGGACTTGATCTGTTTGACGAACAAACCAAAACTTTTACGCACCACAAAAGGGTGAACGGGAATCCACAAAGCCTTACGAGCGATTCCATCAGGGTAATATACGAGGACAAAACCGGTACGCTTTGGATTGGCACAGGTATGCCCTGGGAACCAGGTTCAAGTGGTGGATTGAATCGATACAACAGAGCAAATAACAATTTCACACGGTATCTTCATGATTCAAACGATCCGAACAGCTTAATAAATAATGATATCCGCGCAATTTTTGAAGATAGCCGTGGCAATTTTTGGGTGGGAACTGCTGGTGATGGACTGCACACCCTGAACCGGGAATCCGGCAAATTTACCAGACATACTTACGATCCTGAAAATCCGAACAAACTGAGCCGGCCACCCGTAATTGCACCCAACCAGGATCACATCACTTTTATTCAGGAAGATTCGGAAGGAAAAATCTGGATTGGCACCGATCAGAATGGCATTAATGTTTATGATCAGGTTAACAACACAATTCAGCATTACGGAGATGAAGTGGATGATGGTGTTTGGTGGATGGACATTTCTTCTGATAATCAGTTATGGATTGCAACCAACCAAAGCAGGTTGTTGAAAGTTGACCAGGAATATACACCAATTCCGAGATATTACGGGCAATTGAGAAGAAAATACAAGGAGTCTGATTCGGTTAGATGGTTTGGAACAGAAAATGGATTCATCAAAGAAACTCACAACGGGATAAATCCGGTTATGCAGTTTTACCCGATAGCCTCTCAAAAATCAGATAAGATTACGAAAGAATTGAATCTATTTACCGAACAACCAATTCCATTAGATTTTCTGGTCCCGCTGCTGTCTGCTGAAGATGGTAAATTATTGTATACCGAAAATCTGAATCCGGGCATCAAACGTTTTGATCCAAAAACCGGTGTTACAGAGTCTTTTGAATTAGGTGATTCCTTGAGTTTAAACGAAAGGTATGTAATAAGCCAGGTAATTTGGGGCCCGGACTCTAATTATTGGATTGGGTCCTTTGGACACGGATTGATTACCTATAATCCAAAGAATAAAACTTCTCGATTGTATGAATGGGACTATACCGATGGACGATCACTAAGTTCCAATGTAATTATAAACATTCAAACCGATAATTATGGAAATATTTGGCTGGCAACTAACAATGGTATACAACGTTACAATCCTTCAACAGATGATTTCAGCAGTTTTTTGTTGGGATCATTTACATCTCAGTTGCTAAATGATTATAAAGGAGTATTGTGGGCTGCAACCTCAAATGGTGTGTTTTACTATGAACCTGAAACGGATAAATTTATATCAACGGACATAAGTGGCGCCGTATTTTCGATATTTGAAGACCCGGAGGATAGCAGTCTATGGTTTGGATCAGTCGAAGGAGTTTATAAACTGGATGCTTCACGTAATTACGTTTCCTATTTTGCGATGGAAGCACAGAATGAAGAGATAACAGATGTACAGAATGAATATTGGACAATTACTGAAAGCTATGCTGTAAATGGGAAAATTTATTTGGGTGGTGCTGGAAATAATCAACCAAAATATTATGTTTTTGATCCGGATCGATTAGCTGAACCAAGAACCGGGCCCATCCCTTACTTTAACAATCTTTGGTTAAATGAGGAATTAATTGAGCCGGGTCCGGAAAGTCCAATTGAATCAAATTTAGAGCAGTTAAAAGCTTTAAATCTGGCCAATGAACAAAACATTTTCTCAATTAGCATTGGAACTATTTATTTTAAGGACCACCACGATAATGAAATATATTATATACTCGAAGGTTTTGATCTTGATTGGAGAAAAACGCCACCAAATGAACGAATCACTTTTTTTAAAATTCCTGCGGGCAAATATACGCTGAGGATCAGGACTCCCAATCCGGGAGGAAGTTGGAATGAAAAATCACTTGAAGTTATCATCGCTCCCCCTTTTTATTTGACGGCATGGGCTTACATTGTTTATTTTCTGACAATCACTGTTTTAGCAATTGTAATACACCGTACCCAAAGAGAACGCGTTTTAAGAAAGGAACGTGAGCGAAACAAAGATCGGGAATTAGCCCAGGCAAAGGAAATCGAGAAGGCTTATAAAGTATTGAAAGCAACCCAAACCCAACTCATCCAATCCGAAAAAATGGCAAGTCTGGGTGAACTCACAGCAGGTATTGCCCACGAAATACAGAACCCTTTAAATTTTGTGAACAATTTTTCGGAGGTAAGCAACGAATTAATCGATGAAATGAATGAAGA
>DASQBW010000611.1:0-2468 GCA_035635015.1 Draconibacterium sp.
GTGTTGCATTTTACAACCGAAAATAGTCCGTTGCTGTCCAATAACATTTTATCCATTGGTATCAATCAAATCAACGGCGAGGTGTTTTTTGGAACGGATAAAGGCCTCATCTCGTACCAGGGTGAAGCAACCGGGGGTGCAGCTACTTACAGCGATGTATATGTTTATCCAAATCCGGTGCGCGAAACCTATTACGGGCCGGTTACCATTGCAGGATTGATCGAAAACAGCGATATAAAAATTACCGACATTAGCGGTAATTTGGTTTATAAAACAACTTCGGTTGGTGGTCAGGCCGTTTGGGATGGAAATAACCTGAATGGAAATCGTGTGAAAACAGGCGTTTACATGGTTTTTTGTAACGACGAAAAAGGCGAGGAAACACACATCTCCAAAATATTATTTATACATTAATCAGATTTCAACAGAACACTTTACTGATTTATGATTGCTGCAACAGAAGGTATTGTTTTGCACTCGATAAAATACGGTGAAAGCAGCGTAATTGCTACCATATTTACCAGGGAGTTTGGACGTCAGAGTTATATGATCAATGCTGCACGCAGCAAAAAATCGAAAAACAAGGCGGGCTTGTTGCAACCTTTGTTTTTAGTGGAGTTGGAAGCCTATCAGAAACAATCACGGGATTTACAACGAATAAAATCACTTAAAAGCCGGGCAACCTACCAAGATATTCCGTTCGATATTGTAAAGTCTACACAGGCAATTTTTCTGGCTGAAGTACTTTACAAAACCATTCACGAACAGGAAAGTTATCCCGAACTGTATGATTTTATTAAACATGCCCTGCTTTATTTTGATTTAATGGACGAGGGAAAAACAAATTTTCACCTCTTTTTTCTGTTTCATTTAAGCGAATACCTCGGTTTTATGCCCGATACAAAGTCAGCTAGTTTTGAGGGGTGGCTCGATCTGCAAAAGGGCGCTGTTGTTCCTTTCGAACCATCGCATCCAATGTTTGCCAGTAAAGAAGCCACCGCGCAGCTATTAAAACTGGCTGTACTAAAAATTAACGAATTGGAAGCCTTAAAGATTTCAAGAAAAATGCGCGATTCGCTACTGGGTATTCTGGTTGATTATTACCGACTGCATTTTGATACGTTTGGCGAAATACGATCACTCAAGGTGCTTCAGGAAGTTTTCTCCTGATCATCTTTTACTACAACAACCTCGTAAGTATAGAGTTCGGCAGTTTTCCACCCGTCCCATCCAATTCCGGCTTTGTCTTTCGAACATCTCCCCAGAAATTCTTCTTTACTCCATCCTGTTTTTTGGGCAACCTGTGGCAGGAAAGTTCCGGAGTTATGTCCGCTTTTTATATAGATACCATGTTTACCCAATTCAAATTCATCAATCGATTTAATTTTTTTTAATGGCGTAAGTACCGAAACTTCCAGTGTCATTTTGCCTAACTCAATGGGCTCTACCGGATCGAAACGTTGGTCGTTTGTGGCTGAAACGGCATAGCGGGTAATCAATTCGCGGAGTGTCTTTTCTCCGGCAAAACCACCAATACAACCTCGTAATACGTTGTTGATATAAATGCTGATAAAAGCACCTGCTTTCTTATCCAAAATACTTTTCCCGGTATTTTTCTTAGCAGATTCTTTAACTTCTCCACCCATAAACCGTAGAATGGAATTTCGGGCCAGTTGCAGAATTTCTTTTTTTTCACTGTCACCAAGCGTAAATGCCGCTTTATCGTAAACTGCAAGGGCCCAGTACCCAACAACGCGTTCTTTATCGCCGTAGTAAGCATTGTCTCCCGAGTTCTTATAGGCCAATTTTCTGATCTCAAAATTGTTGTTTTCAGTTAGGTTTAACAAGGTTAATACGGATGTCCAACCACATAATGAGGTGCCCAGGTTATTAATACCTTTCTTCTTATTGGTTTCCAGAATTGACAGCAGTTTATTGATGCTGTTGCTGCAAATGGCATCTGCAGTTGCCTGATCTGTCAACCTTGCATCATCATAAGAAGGATAATGCGAAAAATCGGTGCTGATAACAAACAAATTATCAGCATTAAAGTAGGGGCGCAATGCGGCTGCCAGTTTTTTACAATCCCCGGCCGAATTGGTGCCAACAATTATCGGGACCAATTTAAAATCGGTTTTCAGGTGGTACTGCAGAAACGGAAGTTGTACTTCAAGGCTGTGTTCGTTTGAATGAGGCTCAGTATAATCGGTAAACAACGACGACGAGGCAAGCAATTTTTGTCCAAGCTTTTTATTCACCTTTAACTCTCCAAAAGGAGTTTCATAATTTCCCCGGGTATAAACCGATGCCCCGGTAAATGAATACTGATGACTTGATGCGATTACAAAAACGTTTTTATAAGTTTTGGTTCGAGGAATTTGCTTAAAAGCTGTAGCTGCAACCAATCCGCTAAAAACATAACCAGCGTGCGGCGCGATAATTGCCCGAAGGGTTTGCTTGTCTTCCTG
>DASQBW010000612.1:0-6782 GCA_035635015.1 Draconibacterium sp.
GCATCAAATACCAGGGTAAAGGACCCACAATTGCATGTTATGATCTCATGCAAAGGAAGGGAAAATACAAAAGAAGAACTTACCAAAATTGCCGAAAACTGGTTGGAAAGAATGGGGTATGGCCAGAATCCTTTTATAATTGTAGCTCATTCAGATACCAACAACAACCATGTGCATATCGTTTCATCAAGAATCGATAAGAATGGGAAAAAAATCAATGACAGTTTTGAAGGAGACAGGGGGAACCGGATCCTACAAAATATTTTGAAGCAGAATCCTCACCAACACATAAGTGAAGATGTAAAAAAGCTGGAAGCCTATTCATTTTCATCCCTTGCTCAGTTCAAATTACTTTACGAAAAATCCGGTTACAGTGTCCGTGAGCAAGACGGAAATATAAACCTCTTTAAAACCGGAGAACTGGTTAAAACCTATTCTCAAAATGAGATTACCAGCTTGCTTGCATCCAAAAAAACCAATCAGAAGCGCATATCTCAATTGCAAGCGATTTTTAAGAAATACAGTAGCAAAGTTGATAATACACTGCGGCAGGAACATCAGAATCTTGCAGGTGGGAGAAAAGGAAAAATTATTGGCTACAAGTCTGACCTAACAGAACAGCTAAAAGAAAAATTTGGGATAGACATTGTTTTTCATTTCAAGGATGGTTTACCGCCTTATGGTTATACCGTAATTGACAGGGCTAAGATGTCTGTTTTTAAAGGAAGTGAAATCATGAAACTGAAACAGTTTACCGGAAACAGGCCAGTGTTAAAGTATTCGGAAGCAGACGAGCGGGCTTTGATCGCCAACAAATACAATGTTGACAATCCGAAGCAATCCAAGTTATTAGCCAGGTATTACAAGATCCCTGAGTATAAAATAAATTGCAACCGCCAGCTTAGTTCCCTGGAGAAAATCCATTATCAGGAAATGCTTAACTATTTTCTTGATAGAAACTCATTTGACAATCTAAGCCGATTAAACATTAAAGCCTATCGGGAATCCGGAGAATGGTTTCTACTCGACATTGGCTCAATGAATATTATTACCGCCTCTGAAATTCTGAATCAGAACCATTACGATACATTGAATAATAGTTTTACAGATGATCAGGAAGTAGACAACGATATAGAAAGGTCTTTCAGCGGTTTTAATACAAATGTATTTGCCAATGATGTTGATGATTCGAAGGCCAAAAAGAAAAGAAAGAAAAAAGTGAAACGCTAAATAAATAATTGTAAATCAAAAAAAGAAAACATTATGAAGCTAAGTAGAAATTCTCCTAACGTAGGAATGTCCTTTTTACAGGACAACGAACCAATGGTTATCTATAATATGAGCGAGAGCAAATTGAAATATTATTACAATCCCGTTGGTAAACCGGAAATACAGTATAACATCCATGCCGATGAATTCCAAAGATTATCGGATCAGGGAAGTATTATCGAACCCGGAGACATTGTAAGCGTTAAAATGGGCTACGACTTTCACCGGGGAAAACTCGAATCTGTTTCAGACAATCACATTAACCTGAAAATTGGAGATACCAAACCGGAAACAGTTAATGTAAACGAGCTGCAACCAGGTGACAAAGTTGCATTCCCTATTTTTGACTCAAAGTTTAAAGGAAGTATTCAGGATATTGACGACGAAAGCTTTCATTTAGTAAACAATTCAGGTGTAAAGTTTAATCTTCATAAGTCCGAACTCCCGGAAGAAATTACCATCTTCCGTGAAAACAGGCTGAGTCTGCCCATTGATCATGAAGATAATAAAGGCGTATACAAATTCAAACCCGGACAGAAATTTGATATCAGGGAATTACCTAAGACAATTTTTGAACTGGATACCAAGGCCATCGATAGTAAAGACCGGCACCAGTTGTTACAAGGAAAACAGACCAATCAGGTATATGAGCTTACCAGTTCGAAAGGAGAAAAATATCCAGCGAAATTTTCGTTAAAACGAGAAGAAGGAAAATTGCGGATCGATGTTAATCCCAAATCAAGGGAGTTAAACTTTTCTGATACGTTTACAGATGCTGAGAAAAAAGAATTAACTGCCGGAAATGTTATAAAGAAGTCCTTTCCGTCTGAAAACGGTGAGTTTGATTCGTTCGTGAAAGTGGATCCTGACCTGAATAAGCTGGCGTTTCTCTCAACCGATAATTTCAATAACTTATTGGATAAATCAGGCCTTTCGAAGGTAACAGAGGAACAAAAACTGGATTTGTTGAATGGAAAGAATATCTCGTTCAACCGACTTAACTCTAAAACTACTTTCAGTCTCGATTTTTTCAATAAAAACATACTACTGGATAAGGAACAAAAAGAAAGCTATTCATTTAAAGCCAATACCGGCCTAAAACGTTAACATCATGATCATAGTATTTGGTAACCAAAAAGGGGGAGCCGGTAAAAGTACACTGGCTATGCTTTTCTCGAATTACATTTCCCTCGTAAATAAAACTAAAGCAATTATTCTCGATATGGACTATCAGCGCTCAATCCTTTCGCAATACGAAGAAGAACGGATTCTTGATAATCCGGAACTGTACGAAGTAATAGGTGTTGACCTCGATACGTTTCCCGATATCATCGATATGTTAAAGGAAAACAAAGATTTATCGATAATCGTAGATCTACCGGGAAAAATTGATGATGACGCGCTTATCCCTGTAATTCAGGCAGCGGATGTTTTCGTTATACCTTTTGAGTATGAAAAGAAATCCTACCAATCAACGCTATTATTTGATATGATTACAAAGGAACTGAATCCGGGAGCAAAGAAAGTATTCATCCCTAACAGATTGAAAACCTCAGTCAATTACTCCCTTGCAAAAGGTATTAATGAAGAATTTCAAAACAATGGTATTCTTACGAAACCTCTTTCTGACCGTATCGCTTTCCAGCGTATCACCACAAGGCACATACCGTCAGAATTGCTGCCATTAATAAAACCGGTATTTGAATCAATAACCACTGTGGCAAATGAATGATATAAAAAATATTGCTGACAGAATCAGGGAGAAGCAAAAAGCGCACAGGGAAAGCAGCACTCCAAATAAAGATGCTCCCATGGCTTCAGAACCGGGAAAAAAAACAGAGGCTAAAGTTAAAAGAAAGAATGGCAGCTTACTGGATGAGATAAAATCATCCAAACAGGTTGATAAAGATGAACCTATGGTACACATTCGTTTACCCAGGCGCACACACCTAAAACTTTCTACGCTGAACATCAGCATTCAAAAGTTTGCGCTTTATGCAATTGAAGATCTACTGGAACAAAATGAAATTAAAGAAGAATTAAAAAGAATACTAAATGAGCTGGATTAGTTTTATAGTGATCGTATTGATCGTTTACATCGTTTATTATGCTGCCAATATTGCCTATGATATTTTCCTGGCATCGAAAAAGCAAATGGAAACGAGCGACTCTCTGTTGTTCGAAGGAGTAAGCCCAACGATAACTCCCAAAACAATAGAGGACAGTTTTGAGGAAGAAGAGGAAACAGCAGATAAGAAGCATGAACAGCAGGAAGAAGAGCCTAAGTCAAAGCCGGTTTCAGAAAGCGCAACACGAAAGAAGGAAGTTCCTGATCCCGGTCAAGCTGAGGAAAACTCCCAAATTCCTGATCCGGGCGATAGCATTGCTCAGTCCTCTGGCGGGGTAACACTCAAAGGCTTGATTAGTTTGTGTCGGGAAAAAGCAATTATTGAATCCCAAAAATTCGACTTTGCAACCTGATTAACTACGATAAGAACAGTAAGCGGCATTGCCGCTTTTTTTGTGCCTAATAATTAACTTTTAAATTAATAATTATGAATTTTTCTAGAATTGAGAAACTTTTTCTAACCATAGTTTTAATGGTTACTACAGGTATTTCATCTGTTTTTGCTCAGGATGGAATATCGACCGGTATTAACACGGCTACAACGACTCTGAAAACCTACATTACCCCAATTACTTCTTTAGCTTATGTTATCGCGGCAATTGTGGGCATTATTGGTGCTATCCGTATTTATAACAAATGGCAGGGCGGTGATCGCGATATAAACAAAGAAGTTATGGGATACGGCGGAGCTGCCGTTTTTCTACTTCTGGCTCCTACTGTCGTGAAAGCAATTTTTGGTGTGTAACCGGAACCGAAAATGAATCAATTATTCTTTCCGATATACAAGGGGTTGCAAAAACCCCTTGTATTTAAAGGTTTTAGAGGCCGATACATTTACTGGGCTATCGGATTTGTCGTTGCCGGAATAGTCCTGACCGCACTGATAGGAACAATATTCAATATTCTGTTCGGCGTACTGGTATTTGCTATCGTGACAGGCGGGGGAATATTTTACACTTCTCAACGTCAAAAGAACGGTCTTTACGATAAGACCCGTAACAATGCGATTTATGTATTTAAAGTTAACCTAAGAGGAATACGAAATGTCAAGAAAGAAAATATTTAAACTTCCTTACATAGGTATTGAAGATTCTGATGATGATTGCCACTTTCTTCAAGGCATGAAAGCTGAATCAAGTGCTATTATCAAGATTCAAAATCCTGTATTGCAATATTCTGCTGATCCTGAAAAATACATGGCCTTTCATTACAGTATCCTTCAGATCATCAAAATCATAGGAGAAGACCACATATTTCAAAAGCTTGATATCTTTTCTAAAGAACCATATACTACCGGAACAAATTCGGGCGAGTTTCTCCAAAGACATTACGATGAACATTTTGAAGGACGGGAATACGCTGTAATTTATTCCTATATCGTGATTACAGTTAATGGACAACGGAAGCTGAACAGCAATGAACATCAAAAAAAGCAAGCTTTATTAAAAGAGAAAGTTGACAAAGTAATCCAGGTACTTGACTCATCCGGGTTTAATCCGACACTATTTCAAAAGAAGGATATCGATACTTTGGTATTGCAACTACTTTCAATGGACTTTAAGCAGTCGAATATCGCCCTGGACAACATTAAGCCCGATAATACTCATATTGGCATGGGTGATTATTCCGTAAAATGTCTCTCTCTGATTGATATTGACAGGATTGATCTTCCCGAGCAGGTTTCGCCCTATGTCGAGCGCAATGAGAACGAAGCAATCAAAGGCTTTCCGGTTGATACGATGTCCTTTCTTTATGGTACTCCAGATTATGACACAATTGTTTACAATCAGATAATTGAAATACCTAAGCAGGTTGCAGAAATCCAAAGACTTCAGATTAAACGTAACCGGCATAATGGTATCCCGGATCCTGAAAATGATCTGGCCGTTGAAGATATTCAGCAGATGTTGGAAGACGTGGCCAAAAACAATCAGTTGGTTGTTAACAGTCACTTTTCAATATTGGTAAAAGCCGAGCATAAAAATTTGAAAAAAGCGGTAAACTCAATTGAAAACGCTCTGTTCCTGCAGGGGATTATCCCCTCAAAGAACAGTTATAACCAGCTTGAATTATTCAGGGCAGCATTACCCGGAAATGGTGTTGAACTGCAAAACTACGATAAGTATCTTACTACATCAGACGCTGCGCTTACATTCCTTTTTAAAGAAGCCCTGCCTGTTTCTGAACCGGCTCCAAAAGGATTCTCTATCCGCTTTACGGACAGGCAGGGCATTCCACTTTCTATTGATCCGGCTGATCATTCACGGGATATTGGCCGGATTAATAACCGTAATAAATTTGTTCTTGGTCCTTCCGGTTCCGGCAAAAGTTTCTTTATGAATGCTTTGGTAGAACAATATATGCTCTATAATATGGATGTTGTAATTGTTGATACCGGAGATAGTTATTCCGGTATATCATCCTATTTCAATGGTAAATACATTACCTGGAAAGATGACAAACCGATTACAATGAATCCTTTTATCATCAACAAACAAGAATACAATCTCGAAAAGAAAGATTTTCTGGTTACACTTATCGGCTTGGTTTGGAAAGGAGCAGACGGACAGCTCTCACAGGTTGAATCTGACGTTATAAGTAATGTTGTCAGCTCCTATTACGAGAGCTATTTTAATGGCATGGATGAAGATTGGATTTATAATGCACCGATAAAGGAGTTGGAAGAACATTTGCAAAACAATGGTTCTGATATTGCGCCACTATTTGAAGAAGCGAAAACCAGCTTACTTAACAACTTTTCAAAGTACAATTGGAACAATGAGGATTATTACTCAGTACTTGGGGTGAACTACGGCGCAACAGCAGATGAAATTAAATCTTCGTATCGAAAATTAGCTAAAAAATATCACCCGGATAAGAATGGTGAGAGTTCGGATGACATCCAGTTCCATCGGATTTCAATTGCATACCAGGTGTTATCAGATCCTACCCAGAAAAAAGGTTACGACCTTGCCCGTAATATCGATAAGGTTTCTCTTTATAATGATGGTATAAATTTGGATCAGTCAGATTCCGTGGAACTCTCAAACATTTATCACGGAATACTGAAAAGGGAAACAATAAGTATGGCTAAACATTTTAATGTCCAGTCCCTCAGTTTCAATACATTTTATGACTTCTCTCTTTTTATGATCCCTCGTATTATTGACAAAGAAGAAATATCGTTTGACTTTAAAACCTTTCGCTACGTGCTAAGAAAATTCTATCGCGGTGGAGAATTTCAAAGCATCTTGAATGAGCAAGCTGACAGTAGTTTGTTTGAAGAACGATTTATCGTTTTCGAAATTGACAATATTAAGGAGCACAAAATTTTGTTCCCGATCGTCACGCTGATCATTATGGATGTTTTTATTCAGAAAATGAG
>DASQBW010000613.1:0-6059 GCA_035635015.1 Draconibacterium sp.
GTAAAAGGAAGCTTAATAGACGAACTTTGGAAAAATAAAATTTGAATATCAAAAGCGAATGTTCAAAAATTACATTTTTTATGATAAATGTTTTTTTGTTTTTAATTAATAATTACTTTTGTTTACTATTAAAATCCAATCATGCTATTGAAAATTTCGCTGATCTTTATTTTGCTGGTAAGTTCGGTTGTTGCTGTGACAGCACAAGATCTAAATTATACCTTATCGGATGATTCTTTAGTGAATCATTATGCCAGCATTAAAAGGATTTATACGGCAACGCGAACCTCAAAGCCTCCAAAGATAGATGGGAAGCTTGATGATGCATGCTGGAACTCGGATGGCGAATGGGACGGTGATTTTATACAACAAGTTCCACATCAGGCAAATCCGCCGTCTCAGGAAACTCAAGTAAAAGTTTTATACGACGATAAATACCTCTATTTTGCTATAATAGCTCACGATAATGAGCCGGAAAAAATGAGCCCGATATTAGGGCCAAGAGATGATGCTACTGCGGGAGATGTAGCAGGTGTGGCGCTTGACTCATATAATGATAAACAAACTGCTTTTGAATTTAATTTAACGTCTGCCGGACAAAAAGTAGATATTATGCACATGGCGGATTACGATTGGGATTACAATTGGAATGCCGTATGGGATGGAAAAACTTCAATTGGCGACTCGGCCTGGTATGCCGAGATGCGAATTCCCTTTGCACAAATTCGATTTGCCAATAACGAGGAGCATGTTTGGGGGATGCATATTTGGCGCTATATTTATCGTTTAAGTGAAGAAAGCCACTGGAAGCTTGTTCCTATAGATGCCCCGGCCATGGTCTACATTTTTGGAGAGTTGCAAGGAATTAAAGGCATTCCTTACAAACGTAATTTTGAGGTAATGCCTTATGTTAGCGGGCAGTACTTCCCGAACTCAAACGATAATGAGAATTTTGGTTTTGGGGTTGATGGAAAGATTGGTGTAACGTCGAATTTTACACTTGATTATACCTTTAATCCTGATTTTGGACAGGTTGAAGCAGATCCTTCGGAATTGAATTTAACATCGTACGAAATTTTCTACGACGAGAAAAGACCTTTCTTTTTAGAAGGTAACAGCATTTTGGAATACAACTCAGGGAATGACATGATTTACTATTCGCGCAGAATTGGTCATGCCCCAAGCTATGAACCGGATTATAACGAAGAAGAAGGGGAGAGACTGGAACTTCCTGATAATACATCGATTATTAACGCATTAAAGCTTACTGGCAAAAATAAAAAAGGTTTCTCACTTGGACTTGTCAATAGTATGACAGCGAGAGAAACTGCAAAAATAAAATCTGCTGACGAAATTGTGGAAGAAGCTGCTGAGCCTTTTACCAATTATACAATTGCCAGGGTTAAACAAGATTTTAATGATGGAAGCACAGTTTTGGGAGGGATAGTTGCTTCAACTCTTCGAAATATAAAAGATGAAAATCTTGAATTTTTAACAGACAACTCATTGGTTGGCGGTTTCGACTTTGAACATAACTGGAAAAACAGAAAGTATTACATCCAGGCAAAAAGTTTTGGTTCAAGAATCAGTGGTAGCGAGGAATCGATTGCGGCTTTGCAGCGAAATCCAAGGCATTACTATCAAAGGATTGATGCAGACCATTTATACTACGATGCAACACAAACCAGTTTAAGTGGCTGGGGAGGTGAATTGGCAGGAGGTAAACGAAGTGGTAAATTTCGGGTGACAGGTAACCTGGAGTGGAGATCGCCGGGAGTTGATTTAAACGATGTTGGTTATTTAAAACAAGCTGATTATATCAATCAGGATTTCGAAATTCAGTATTTAAATAACAAACCCAAAGGGATATTATTAAACTATTCGTTGCGATTGTCCCAGGGACATGACTGGAGTTATGGCGGAGAGAGCCTGCGAGACAACTTAACCGCGTATTTACGTCTTCGTTTTAAAAATTACTGGAAATTAGATCTTTTGGGGAATAAGATCTTTAATGAAATTGATACGCGTGCACTAAGGGGTGGACCTTCGTTAAGGATTGATAACAGAAATAAAATATCGGCAGCGATACAAACAAACGCTCAGCGCGATTTATTTATTGGCTTGCGGACTGATTTGACGAGATATGCCGATGATATTACTTTCGAGGATTCATATACCTTTCATGTGGACTGGAGGATTAGCACACGCTTCATGTTGTCATCAAGCTCAACCTATATTAATGAGCAGGATAACAGCCAGTATGTTCGCAGGTCCAAAATAAACGATAAAAACGAATATGTAGTTGGAAATCTAGAACGTCAGACGTTTTACACTACTTTCCGCGCCGAGTTTTTTATTACTCCCGAGTTATCGCTTCAATTTTACGGAAGTCCATACGTCTCTTCAGGGAAGTATTTGGACTACAGGCGAGTAAATAATTCTAAAGAAAAAGATCTGAACCA
Source organism: Draconibacterium sp. (assembly GCA_035635015.1). GTDB lineage: Bacteria > Bacteroidota > Bacteroidia > Bacteroidales > Prolixibacteraceae > Draconibacterium. The sequence goes on from DASQBW010000613.1 coordinate 2,463, forward strand.
ACGTTTTGAGGGTTTAACAAGAGAGGGTGATTTGCTCACCGATAATTCCGGTAACGTTTATCATGATTTCTTTTCCTACGATTTCGATTTTGATTTTCAGGAATTCCGTTCAAATTTTGTAGCCCGGTGGGAATATAAAACCGGTTCAACCTTTTATTTTGTATGGAGCCACAATAGAAGTGCCTACACCGATGTATACAACAAATCATTGTTCGACAGCCTGAAAGGAATTCGTAAAATTAGTGCCGAAAATGCTTTTATGGTAAAATTTAGTTACTGGTTTTCGATATAAGTGAAAACCGTATCTTTGGCTCGTGAAATTTCAGGATTACATTCCGTTTTATAAACGCAATCTGGCTTTGGCTTTCCCAATTGTATTGTCGCAAATTGGACAGGTTACCGTTTCGCTTGCCGATAATATGATGGTAGGACATGTGGGGACTACCGAATTGGCAGCTGCATCGTTTGCCAACAGTATATTTATGATTGGGATGGTGTTTGGAATGGGTGTAACGATGGGACTTACTCCATTGGTGGGCAAGGCTTTTGGACAAAATCAACTGAAAGAAGCAATAGTCTGGTTAAAAAATGGAGTCTTTACACATTTTGTAGTTGCAGTCTGTCTAACGTTAATAATGTTTGGCCTTTATTTTTTGTTACCGTTTATGGGGCAAGCTGCTAATGTACTAGAACTTGCACAATCTTATTATTTATTATTATGTAGTTCGTACCTGCCCTTTATGGCATTTTTTACAGTAAAACAATTTTTTGAGGGTATTGGCAATACAAAAATTGCAATGAAAATTACCCTGTCCGCAAATGTTATTAATGTGGTGGTTAACTATGTATTGATATTTGGTAAGTTTGGTTTCCCCGAAATGGGACTGTTGGGGGCAGGCATAGGTACATTATTTTCGAGGATATGTATGCCAATTTTGTTTGTATATTTTATTTTACAGAACAATCGGTTTAAAAGGTATTTTGTTTACGCCCGTTACCAGTCAATTTTAAATGAAAGAATAAAATCCGTTTTAAAAATAGGAATCCCGATTGGTTTTCAGTTGATTGTTGAAGTTGCTGCATTTGCTGTAGGTGCCGTAATGATGGGGTGGTTGGGAGAAATACCTCTTGCCGCTCATCAAATCGCTCTTGGTCTGGCAACATTCACTTATATGATTTCATTGGGAGTGGCGCAGGCAAATACCATTCGTGTTAGTCACCAAATGGGGAACAAAGATTACCTGTCTATGAAAAGGGCTGTGTTTGCTTCAACCCATTTAGTGCTCACTTTTATGACGGTTTCTGCAGTTTTGTTTATTGCCGGCAGGAAAATTCTACCCTATTTGTTTACAACGGATGTGCCGGTTATCGAAGTCGCTTCAGGATTATTAATTATAGCGGCGGTTTTCCAGGTATTCGATGGGCTACAGGTAGTTATGCAAAGTACGCTTCGTGGAATGGCTGACGTAACAAAGCCGATGCTTATTGCATTTATTGCTTATTTGTTCATTGGTATTCCAACCAGTTATATTTTAGCCTTTATGTTTAATATCGGTCCCCAGGGTATTTGGTTGGGGTATTTGGTTGGATTAGGAACAGCAGGTATATTGTTTTATTTCCGATTTAATCGTCTTGCAGGAATTACCAACGGAGAGTAGCTTTTAAATCCTAAACAAAGCAAGAAGCTCTTCTATCTTTTCCATTTTTTCCGTGTAACCAACAGACTGATATGATTCCTGCATCGACTCCAACAAACGCTCAATAAAAAGAACATCAGGTTTTGGTTCTGCGTATTCGTGAAATGGAGTGAAGTTATTTCTTTTCAAGTGGTAATTTATTTCTTTTCGGCTTGTAATTGCTCCTTTATTCGAAGGATTGATATAGAACAATACCTCAGTTTCGTGGGTTGAACCATGTACTTTTTGTGCCAATTCGGCGTCGACAATTGCAACCAGCGGATTCTTTGGGAAATCAACCAGGTAGGCGGGAAGCTCAATCGATCGGGCGATTATAGTGTAAAAGATACTCATGGAAATGGGATTCCCGCGTTTGGTATCAATTAACTGGTTTAAAAAACAGTTTTGTGGCGAATTAGCATTACTTATATTAACCGAATAGCCATTCAGGTTGAAGATAAAATGATTAAGAATGGTTGTTTTCTCAAGAAGCGTTAATGAGTTGTTTAACTCAAGCCAAATTGATTTTCTTAGTTTCTCAATTTTTAAATTAAGGGTTAAAGCATTCAAATCAGGATATTGAAACTTGTCGACTGCGCAAAAACCTTCAAACAAATCATGTGTACCCGGGGTTTGCCCAATCCAGTTTTTCAGTCCAGCATATGTTTTTTTAAACTGAAGATTAAGAATTATATTTTCAATGCGGTTCTGGCTGTTTTCATCGAAACTTTGTTCCCATCTTTTCTCCAATGCCGGGATTATCTGCTCGTCCTCTTTAAGTAATTCTTTTTCAACCATCTCAAATACAGTTGCATCGGGGTCGTCCAGAAGGTTTATCAGTGCATCAAGTCTTTGTTGTTCCATATTAAAAGCTTAATTTATCAAGAACTACTTTTATTAGTTTTTTCATTTCTTCGCGATAATTTTCGTTGGCGGTTCGTGTAATTCGGTTGGCAATGATTAAACATACGGTTAACGCATTGTGCTCAAGCATTTTGGAAAGACCATAAATTGCCGAACTTTCCATCTCGAAATTGGTTATCCGCAGTTTATTGTATTCAAATGTTTCGATTAGTTCATTTAAGTTAGGGAAGGCAAGTGGAAGTCTCAACTCTCGTCCTTGTGGTGCATAAAAACCCGGAGCTGATATGTTAACACCTGTTTTAAATGTCGCATCTGAGAATTTGCTCAGCAATTGTTCTCCTGCATTTACCGTATAAGGAGCAGCAAGTGATTCACTCCAATTGGTGTGTTTTTTAAAAGCATTTTCAAAATCCATGTCGCAATATTGCTCACGGTTTGCATAATAATTCAGTAAACCATCAAAACCGATTGATTTTTCAGACACTACGTAAGAATTTACCGGCAGGTCTTGTTGTAAACCTCCCGAGGTGCCAATTCTGACAATGTCCAACGAGCTTTGCTCTTTTTTTACTGTTCTCAGATTCAGGTCAATATTAACGATTGCATCCAGCTCATTCAGTACAATGTCGATATTGTCTGTACCAATTCCTGTTGATATAACCGACATTTTTTTACCATTGTAATAGCCTGTAATGGTTTTAAATTCACGGTTTTGGACAGTAAATACAACTTCTTCGAAATAACTTGCAACCGTTTCTACACGCGCAGGATCGCCAACCAGTATAATTTTCTGCCCAATGTTTTCCGGTTTCAGGTGCAAATGAAAAATGCTTCCATCGTTATTTAGTATAAGTTCTGAATGTTTAATCATAACTTGTTTCTGAAGTTGCCTCCAAAACTATTTAAAATAAGCAGTAACACCAATGGCTATGCGGAAAACATATAAACACCCAAGGTAGGGGTGATTGTTCTATTACATGATTTTTGTTAAAAACAATTAATATGTTAAACAAAAAGGTGTAAAACTCAGGTAAATCTTATATTATTCGAATTTGAT
>DASQBW010000614.1:0-4157 GCA_035635015.1 Draconibacterium sp.
GGTCCGGTTTTGTCTAATCCTGGCATTGTTTCTAATTGTTTTCAATTTTTAAAATCACATCTTTCACATCCAGCTCTTCTTCGTGCAATTCTATCATTTGAATGTGGAATTTTTCCAACATATCTTTGGCTTTTGGGCCAAAATGACCCGATATAATTTGTGTTGCACCAAGTTCTGCTGCCATTTCAGAAGATTTTGTACCGGCACCTCCATTTGAATTTTTGAAGCTGTTTTCGATAAAATTGGTCGTTTGTGTTTCTTTGTCGTAAACACAAAACCAACCAGCGCGACCGAAACGTAAATCAAATTTTGAGTCTACGTTATCTCCTGAAGAAGTAATAATCGTTTTCATTCATGTAATTAACTTATGTTCTTTACAAATATAAGTGGATTTCAGAAGATAAACAAGATAATAACGAACAATAGTTTATTAAAATTTATGAAATATTTTGTGTTATATATTGTCGCGGCCATAAAAAATGCCGAATAACTATGTAATAGTAATTCTGCATTTTTCAGATTTAAAACACAGTGTGAAGTTTAACTGTCCTCCATTTCTTGTGTTTGCTTTTTAACCCGGTTACCTAGTAACAAAGTAATAATGCCGGCAAATATGGCAAAAGAACCCATCACTTTCACAATAACCAATGCCGAAGTGTAAGGAGAGGAGATAAGAATAATACCAAGGACAATTGAAAATATTCCTCCCCAAATCATGGAGCGTTCGCCGGTGTGGTATTTTTTTATTCGAATTCCGGTAACAACTCCGGTAATTCCGTTTATTAACGCCACTAATCCTAAAAACCACATTAAGAAAGAAGTCGTGAGAACAGAGCTTGAAAATGGTTTTAAAACAACAATTAATCCTGCAATAATTCCAAGCCCACCGGTTATTAAACCCCACCACCAGTTTTTTCTGATGTTTCGTTGTTTGTAAGTGTTGTAAAGAGTTACACACCCATCGATTAGCCAGTAAATACCGAGTATAAAAATCAGAGTTGTAAGTGTAGCTTCAGGAAACAAGAGTAAAATTAATCCTACAACTACAAGGACTACGCCTCGGGCCATTATGAGTTTCCATAAACTTTCGGCAACTTTTTTGTTTGTGTTGTCTGTCATTTCTACGATTTTATTTGAGTTGGTATGAGCTACAAGTTAGGAGAAATTACTGAAAGTTACCAAAGAATTATTATAATAAATACAAAAAGGTTGCCTGTAACAGACAACCTTTTATTTAACGCATAAAGCACATTGCAGAGCTATTCTACTCCGGCCTTTTCAAGGATAAGTTCCAATGGGCAGAATTTGGTGATTGACGATTGAAATAAATTCAATCCAACAAATCCTGCCAGGCCAAGCCAGTAAATATTAACGAATATGGCCAATAGAATGCTTGTCAACACAAATATTCCTGCAATTGCGCGTATAATTCTCTCCTTCATGGTATTATATTTTAATAGATTATACAAATTTCTCGATAGTCGAAATAAAAGCACTTATCGGGCTAATTCCTTCGGCTTCTTCATTAAATCTTTTTATTCGCTCAAGGAGTTCATTTGCTTTATCCTCTTCCAAAAAGGTAAATGAAATGAAATAGCGGTACGGATTTTTTGACGATCCAAACCAGTTAGAGATGTCTGAATGACCATCGGCACTTTCCATAAAACCATCAACTGGCACTTCGCTGTATGAATTAATATGGATGTCGCGAAAGATCTGCTCCAGCTCGTGATGATAAGCTTCGGCACTTTGAATAATTACAAATTTCATATTTAATTTTCCTCCTCGTTAGTTAAGTTATTATCAGATTCCGTAGTTTCTGCAACCGGAGCTTCTTCTACCGGGTATTTTTTCTTCTCAGTCATGTAATAAATCAGCGGAACAATAACCAGCGTTAAGAATGTTGATGCAATTGTTCCACCCATTAGCGAAATTGCCAATCCCTGGAAAATAGGGTCGAATAAGATCACTACTGCGCCAATTACAACTGTTCCGGCAGTAAGCAGGATAGGAGTGGTTCGTACTGCTCCGGCTTCTATTACCGCGTCTTTTAGCGGCGCTCCGTCCTTAAGCCGGAGATTTATAAAGTCGATGAGCAGTATGGAGTTTCGGACCATTATTCCCGCCAGTGCAATTAATCCGATCATTGAAGTTGCAGTAAAGAAAGCACCCATCAGCCAGTGACCGATTAAAATACCAACCAACGAAAGTGGAATAGCAACCATCATTACAAACGGTACCGTAAAGTTTTGAAACCATCCGATGATTAGCATGTAAATTACCAGTAGAACCACTGCAAATGCAGCTCCCAAATCACGGAAAACTTCGTAGGTAATTTGCCACTCGCCGTCCCATTTCAGGCTGTAATTATCTTGTACAAACGGTTGTTGTGTAAATTCTTCGTTCAGTACGTATCCTTCCGGTAACTTGATTTTGTCGAGGTTCTCACTCATATTCAATATTCCATAAACCGGACTTTCCAGTTCTCCTGCAATATCGGCAGTTACATAAACTACACGTTTCTGGTTTTTGCGGTAAATACTTTTGTCCTGAATTTCTTCTTTTATCTCAACTACATCGCCAAGCGCAACTTTTTGGCCGGTCATGCTCATGATGTTTATTTTCTTCAGGTCTTCGATGCTCGAGCGTTCATCTTCTGAGAAACGTAGTGCAATTCCAACCTGCTCATGTTCTTTCTCAGCATACAATTGTGTTACTTCCTGACCGCCAAGAGCCATGGCAACACTGTTTACAACCTGTTGTGTTGAAACACCTGCCAAAGCAGCCTTTTCTTTCAGTACATTGAATTTGTATTCTACCTGGTCGTCTTCCATTTGCCAGTCGATATCTACCACATCGGCAGTATTGGCAAACAGGTCTTTTACCTGGCGGGCCACTTCAATTTGCTCGTCGTAATCCGGACCATAAATTTCAGCAACCAATGTTGAAAGTACCGGTGGGCCCGGTGGAACCTCAACAACTTTTGCGTTGGCATTGAATTTTTTTGCCAACTGCTGAATACCCGGACGCATGGCTTTTGCAATGTCGTGACTTTGGGCTTTACGCTCTGTTTTGTCGGTAAGGTTTACCTGGATATCGGCAACATTCGAACCCCTTCGTAAATCGTAGTGACGAACCAAACCGTTAAAGTTCATTGGTGAAGCAGTTCCTACATACGATTGGTAGTTCATTACCTCTTCCTGCTGAGCGATGTAAGCTGCCAGTTCTTTTGTAACGGCTGCAGTTCGCTCAAGCGTAGTTCCTTCCGGCATGTCAATGATAACCTGGAATTCATTTTTATTATCGAACGGAAGCATTTTTACAGCTACCATTTTGAAATAAACCAGTGTCATAGATGCCAACAGGAAGAATGTAATCGTTCCGATAAATGTCCAGCGTTTCCAAGGTGACTCCAACATTGGTTTCATCGTTTTATAGTAGATCTTATAAATCGGTGAATTTTCCAGTTTGAATGCCCTTTTTACTTTGTCGTTTTTGTCAACAACTTTCAGTAAGCGGAATGCCAGATATGGAGTAATTGTAAGTGCTACCAGCAATGAGAAGATCATTGCAATAGAAGCACCGATCGGCATCGGGCTCATGTAAGGTCCCATTAAACCAGAAACGAAAACCATTGGTAAAACAGCCGCAATTACTGTGAATGTTGCAAGAATTGTTGGGTTACCCACTTCATCGATTGAGCGCAATGCTGCCTGAATGAACGGCAATTTTTTCATTTTAAAATGCCGGTGCATGTTCTCTGCAATAATTATCGAGTCGTCGACTACAATTCCTGTTACAAAAACCAGCGCAAAAAGCGTAATTCGGTTTAAGGTGTAATCAAGGAAATAGTAACTGAACATGGTTAATGCGAAGGTGATCGGCACCGATAGGAATACAACCAGTCCGCCACGCCAGCCCATAGCAAGCATAACTACAAAAGTTACTGCAATAATTGCTCCGGCAAGGTGCATCAACAATTCCGATACTTTGTGCGATGCAGTTTCTCCGTAGTTACGGGTAACGTCAACATGAACGTCAGAAGGAATCAGGTCTTTTTCAAGATGGCTGATTTTTTCCAGAATCTGGTCAGAAACTTTCATAGCATCGGCACCACGGCGTTTGGCTACCGAAATGGTAACCGCCTGGTATTCGCC
>DASQBW010000615.1:0-5044 GCA_035635015.1 Draconibacterium sp.
TCAGGATGGAAATCATATTCAAACCTGCGAAAGTAAAGTTGCAAAAGGCGATTCGCTGGTTGTGCTCTCTTGTAAAGTTGAAAATCCAAAAACATGGACAGCCGAAACTCCTCATTTATACCAGGTAAAAGTTAGCCTGAAAGACATGAATAACAGCAACTTCGAACTGAGCGAAAAATTTGGATTCAGAACCATCGAAATCCGCGAAGGTGACGGGATTTATCTGAACGGTACAAAAATAAAAATGAAGGGTGTAAACCGTCATGTTTTCTGGCCCGAGACCGGGCGTTGCATAAATGCCGGCATCGACCTTGAAGATGTGCAGCTAATAAAAGCCATGAACATGAACGCTGTGCGTTGTTCACACTACCCTCCCGATAAAACCTTTTTACAGTATTGCGATTCGTTGGGTCTTTATGTCCTTGACGAGCTTGCAGGCTGGCAAAATGCCTACGATACAGAATCAGGAAGTAAACTGGTTCGCGAAACGGTTATCCGCGATGTAAACCATCCGTCGATAATTTTCTGGAGCAACGGGAATGAAGGAGGTACAAACAAAGAACTTGATGACGATTTTGGTTTCTACGATCCATCAAACCGCCCTGTAATTCATGCGCATCACCGACCCGGAAACGATTTTAACGGCATTGATTGTAACCATTACGAAGATTTTTACAGCTCAAAAAGGATATTGGAAGGCGATTTAATTTATATGCCTACCGAATTTTTACATGCGCAGGATGATGGCGGTGGCGCTACTGCCATGGCCGATTTCTGGGAACTTTTCTGGAACTCGGAACGTTCGGCAGGTGGATTTACCTGGGTGTTTTCAGATGAAGGATTGGTGCGCACCGACATGGATGGTGCTATTGATGTGAACCGTGTAAACGCTCCCGATGGATTGCTTGGTCCTCATCGTGAGAAAGAAGGGAGTTTTTATGCCATGCGCGAAATTTATTCTCCGGTAAAAATCAATCTGGACAAATTGCCCGAAAATTTCGATGGCTCAATTCCATTGGAAAACCGTTATCATTTTACAAACTTAAATGAAGTTCGTTTTGAATGGCAACTGGTAGATTTTAGCCTGCCTCAACACCGGAGAGCATTTCATAAAGTTTTAAAAAGTGGCGTAGCCAAAAGCCCCGACATTGCACCTGTACAGCACGGAAAATTACAACTTGACTTACCGGCAAACTATAAACAATATGATGCCCTTTACCTGCGTGCTTTTGACGTTTCTAACAAGGAAATTTATTGCTGGAGCTGGAAAACAGATGGCAATAAGAACCAAGTGGTGAAACTGGTAGAAAAATCCCTTGACGACAGTGAAAAAGAAAGGTTAAAGGAGCTAAAAGCACTGGGTGTTGAGGAAGACAATATTCTTCCTATTGAGCAACAAGCCGGCGACACCAACATAAGTGCAACTGTGCAGGTTCACGAAAATGATTCGATCATTTCGTTAAGAGCCTCGGGGATAGCGGTGAGCTTTCGTAAAACAAATGGTACGATTCAATCAATTCGGAATGACTTTGGCTTACCTATCCCCTTCTCTAACGGGCCCGTTTTGGTGAGCGGAGATGCGAAGTTACAACAGATCTCTCAACAACAAAACAACGATAACTATCAGTTAAAAATGGCTTTCAGTGGCGACCTGAAACAGCTCACCTGGACCATGTACAACAGCGGTTGGCTGCAACTGGATTACGAATATAAAGTTGAAAGCGACCAATATTTTACGGGAATAAGTTTCTCTTTTCCAGAATCAGATATTATTGCGGCAAAATGGCTGGGAGAAGGGCCTTCTCATGTTTGGAAAAACCGACTACAGGGAGGCTGTATTGATGTTTTTAACCGTTTGTACAATAACGTTTTACCATCAACACTTTCGTGGAAATACCCACAATTTAAAGGTTACTATGCCGATGTATCATGGATGGAGTTTAACACCGTTCACGGGAAGTTTACCATGGTTGCACAGCAGGAAGATTTGTTTGTACGCCTGTTTGATTTTTATGGCATTTCCGGTCCTGAAAATTACCCCGCTCTGCCTAAAGGCGATATTTCCTTTCTTGACGCCATTCCTCCGCTTGGCACCAAACTGGCTATGGGAATTAGCAACAACACCTGGAATCTTGGACCATCGGGAGAGCTGAATAAAATGGATCAGGCAAAAAAGAGAACACTATATTTTTATTTTGGATTGCTAAATTAAATTAAGAATGCACAGACGCAGCTTCATAGAAAAGACCAGTATATTTGGGAGGGGACTTCATATTTCCGATTTAAACAGCTTAACCAAAATCGTGCAAGATCGATACGATAAAAAAGATTTTTCCGATTTCTCAGAATGGCTAAAACCACTTGGTCGAATTTTTAAAAAAAGCTATTTTGGCACTTTACACATTATGAATCAAGCAAAACCAAAGTATCAGATTGTTTCCAATCTTTTTGAGCGTCCTCAAATCCTAATGCGGAATGAATCTGCTACTCACTTATTTGTAACAACACAAGGTGGTCAGTTTGAGACCTCCTCTCCATTTGTATTTTCAATAAACAGAAAAAAAATATAGTTATGCGTATTCTAAGTTTATTAATTTTCTGCATGCTGCTCTTTAGTTGTAGTACAAAAGAAGATGTTAAACCCACCATTTATACCGTTGGCGATTCAACCGTAAAAAACGGACAGGGAGACGGAGCCGGTGGTTTATGGGGCTGGGGCGATCCGCTGGTTCAGTATTTCGATACCAGTATGGTTAACCACGAAAACCACGCAATGGGCGGCACAAGCAGCAGAACATACCGGGACTTAGGATTTTGGCAAAGAGTGTTAGATAAACTTCAGCCAGGAGACTATGTGCTGCTTCAATTTGGGCACAACGATTCCGGCGCCATTAACGATAACTCGCGAGCCCGCGGAACAATTAAGGGTATTGGCGACGAAACCGAAGAAATCGACAACATGCTAACCGGGAAGCACGAAATTGTGCACACATACGGATGGTACATGAGGCAATATATTCGCGAGGCAAAAGCCAAAGGAGCAATTCCAATTGTGATGTCCCCTATTCCGCGTAACGACTGGGAAAATGGCCAAGTACCAAGAAATGACGAATCCTATGGCAAATGGGCAAAAACTGTAGCCGAAGAAGAAGATGCCTTTTTTATTGATTTGAATGAAAAACTGGCTTCTGCCATGGAAAACCTCGGCGAAGAAAATGTAACTGATGTGCTGTTTTACAAACGCGACCACACACATACCACAGCAAAAGGAGCTGTTTTGGCCGCATCGTTAATTGTTGATGGTGTGAAAGAATTGAAAAAGTGTAAGCTTAATTCATATCTACTTGAGAATCCAAAAATCAATTTTCCGGTGAAAAAGAAAGTTTATATTATTGGCGATTCTACCGTTGCCACCGGAAACGACAGTGTAATTATTGGCTGGGGGTATTTCCTGCAGGACTTTATGGATACAACACGAATTGAGCTGTTTAACAAAGCACGAGGCGGCAGAAGTACCCGCACCTACAGGTTTGAAGGTCTATGGACTGAGGTACTTGACCAGATGGAAGCAGGCGATTACCTGTTGATTCAATTTGGCCATAACGATGGCGGGAATATCGATAAAGCCAAATTCCGGGGTACGCTTCCGGGAATGGGTGACGAAACACAAGTTGTTTCGCGCGACAACTCCGTTGAAGAAACCGTACACACATTTGGATGGTACATGTCAAACTATATAAAAGAAGCCAAGGCTAAAGGTGTTACTGTTGTTGTGCTCTCTATGATTCCAAGAAACATCTGGACCGATGGCAAAATTGAACGTGTTGACGACACTTATGGCGGATGGGCAAAACAAGCTGCGGAACAAAACGATGCTTTCTTCATCGATTTAAACAATACTATTGCTGAGAAATACGAAAAAATGGGACCGGAAGAGGTTCAGGCTCTTTTCCCAAGAGACCATACACACACCAATGCTGACGGAGCCAAACTAAATGCCTTAACCGTAGCAGAACAGATAAGAAATTTAAGAGGCAGTAACTTAGGTCGATATTTAAAATAATAATTCAAAACAAAATAATAATCATGAAATTGAAATCCATTATTATCAAAACTTTTGTATTCACTCTGCTTTGGAGTGGAGCACAGGCACAAATAGTAAATGATGTAACCACTCCTTTACATTTGCTCGATCCGGAATATCGCACCCCTTATGGTAAACCGGAAGTTGAGGACATCATAAAAACACTTGACAAAGTGTACAACTACCTTGATGAAGCCACTCCGGCAAAACTTGTAGACAGAGCCAGTGGTGAAGAAATTACCGATTTCTCTAAAGTAAACCGCCAAACGATTATGGCTCAGGGCGATTTTCGTTTAAACAGCTATGAATGGGGTGTTACCTATGCAGGTTTTTTATTGGCAAGTGAAACAACCGGCGATCCGAAATATGCCGGCTACACCACCGAAAGGGTTAATTTTTTAGCCCGGGCGTTAAAAGCTTTTTCAGAATACGAAAATAACAACTCCGGTGCAAGACATACGCTTTGGGGAACGCTGCATCCACATGCGCTCGACGATTGCGGAGCCATTTGTGCAGCATTTATTAAAGCTACCAAAGCAGGAAAAGCAGAAGGTATGGAAAGTATTATTGATATGCAGATTGATTACATCAGCAATGAACAATTCAGGTTAGAAGATAATACACTGGCACGAAACAGGCCACAACCCAATGCACTTTGGCTTGATGATTTGTTTATGAGCGTTCCGGCTTTGGCACAAATGGGAAGCTATAGTGGAGAAAATAAATATTTCGATGATGCAGTAAAACAGGTCTTGCAATTCTCTGAAAGGATGTTCAATTACGAAAAAGGACTTTATATGCACGGCTGGATTCAGGATATGGATGAGCACCCGCAATTTCACTGGGGGCGTGCAAACGGATGGGCTGTAATGACGCTTGTTGAATTGCTTGAGGTACTTCCGGAAGACTACGCCGGTCGCTATAAAGTTTTAGACCTTTTGCAACGTCATATCTACGGAC
>DASQBW010000616.1:0-2800 GCA_035635015.1 Draconibacterium sp.
TCCTGGGTCCAAACTCCTTTGCCGATTAATTCGACCTTCTGAGCACTGGCAAACTGAAATGTACAAATACTCAGAAAAATGAAAAGTAAATAGTTTTTCATGTTTGATAATTTTAAAATTTTTTAAATGAATTGAATTGAAAACACCTACTCAATATTTAGTTAGAGTTTGCTTAGTGTGTTTTGCAAAAGTGTGTTAATGCATTGCTTTTACTTCTGCATTTTGGGTGGTTAACTTATCGCTGGTAAAACTATATTCTCTGATTAGTTTGCAAACGTCATCCGAATAAAGTTTGTAATTGTATTTTTTTTCGCACAGGTATTTACCACGTTCACCCATTTCGCGAGCTTGGTCAGGGTTGTCGATCAGGTAGTTAACACCTTCTTTCCATCCCCGCACATCTTCAAAATCGATGTTAAAACCCACTTTCTCTTTTTCCAGATCAAAAGGGTAGGCATTGTTGTGCGACGAAATTACTGGTTTTGCCATGGCAAGTGCTTCAAACAGCACGGTTAAACCAATCGGAAAGTCCGTGATACTTTTTTTCAAAGGAATGGCAACTGCTAATGCATTGTAATACTCTTCCCGAATTAATCCGACTGAATATAAACCCGGAGTAACCGTATCATCAATTTCAATATTTTGAGATTTTAAATTCAATACATGTTTTGGCAGATCGCCTTTGGTTGTAATCCTTAATTTATAGTCGATGTCGTTAAATGCCTGAAAAAGTGTATTATAATCTCTGCCTGTTCCGCCTGTGGCATAAATATAATTTTGTGCAGGAGGAACAGTTTGTCTGTTCAGAAATGAATCAAAAAAATCCAGATCTACCCCCCAGGTATTTGAAAATTGATGCGTTGCTTTTAATTTTTTGTAATTATTACAACGCTCATAAGTTATCTCATTAATAAACAATAAGGAATCAACACCATTTACATAAACCGACCGAAGTATTTTCTGACGTAAACGTTTAAAATAGTTCGTTTTGTAGGGCGTAAATGCTTCCAGAGCCACAGCTACAACAGGTTTGTTGTAAAGACCAAGAGTTTTTAGCAGCGCCAGTAAAAAAACATCGCCAACAAAAGGGGCAAAAACCACATCAAATTCATTGGAGCGTTTCAAATACTCAATTTGCTGTTGCAGATTTAGGATTTTTAGCATTGCCCCAATTTTATTCCACCTGCTGTTTTTATCGTAATCAATACCTTCGGCATGCAAACCTCCTTCTTGCAATTTGTCGTAACACCAAATGTGGTGACGCGGATATTCTTCGCCTTTTTCAATAAAATCCATTATTTCATCAAGCGAATAAAACCGAATTATTTCTGCAATTTTTGTCATATAACTGTTTTAAAATATTGGATGTTTACAAGCAAACCAACTCAGGGTTTAGCCCCATTTCGGAAAGCATTGTTCCTATTTCATCTTCATAAATTCCATTCATCACAATAATGGTATCCGGTACAATTTCTATCAACTTTCTGGGATTGATGTAACGGATTCCGATTCCGGGAATGTAATTTCCCTGTATGTGAGGATTTATGTCGACAACATGATTAATCAGTTTTAAATCATCAAATTGTGTTAAAAAACCAACCGATTTGGATCCGCCTCCCCAAACAACCACTTTTTTCCCCTCGGTTTTCATTTGCAGAAGCTGTTTTCGCCAGTTGTCCAATTGATTGTTTATTGTAATTACAAACTTCTGTACGTACGCTTTAAGTTCATCAATGGATTCTTCGGGTACACGCGGTGTGTCTAAAATTCGGTCGGTAGTTTGTGCTACAAGCAACAGGTACTGGTTGTCGTATTCAAGCTGAATATCAAGAACTTCAAATTTGTTATGCCTGAAAAGTCTGGCGAGCGAGCCTGCACTAAAATAAGAACAGTGTTCGTTGAAAATATCCCAAAAGGCGCAGATGTCAAGTATTCGGGTTATATTGGGAACTTCTATTAAAACTGTTACTTTCTTCCTGTTTTTAACCGATTTTTGTATGGTTTGAATAAAATCTCCCGTATTAAAGATATGCTCTAATGTATGCCGACAAACAATTACATCCATTGGTAATTCACCATGTTTCTCGGAATAAAAATCATTTATAAATGAGACATTTGGATTGGGTTCTGATCTGCCGGATACATAAGCCGGATCGATACCGATTCCTTTATTATTTCCCAGGTTGCATATCAGATTAAGGAAATCACCTTTCCCGCAGCCTATTTCAACTATATTTTTATCCCTGATATCGTACCTATCGATAAAGTAGTTTGTAGTAGTTGTAATAAACTGTACAAAGGTTTCTGAAAAACCCTGCTGATCTTCGTAACCTTTTGTGTAATAATCGATATCGGTATTAAATGTGCTATTGAAAATAAATCCGCAATTGTTACAAAATGTGAGTGTTATATCGTTTCGGGGAATGGCAATTGCCTCCGTGAATGTTTTAACGGTAAGCACACTTTGAACAGGCGCATTTTTAACAGTAAAAAAGTCTTCCACCTCTGTACTCGTGCAACTTAAACATGTTATTTGTTTCATAGTAGTTGAATAATTGTGGCGATATAACAGATTAGTCTAATACTGTTAATTCGGGAGCCGGAATTACTAACCTTCCGCCCCAGTCGCGCACGTAATTTATCTGAGTACTTATTTCTTCTTTCAGGTTCCAGGGAAGTATTAGTACGTAGTCTGGTTTTGATTTGGTTAGCTGATCAGGGTGATAAACCGGAATTCGACTACCGGGTAAATATTTACCTTGTTTTGAAGGAGCTGCGTCGCAAACAAAGGAAATGAGAT
>DASQBW010000617.1:0-2495 GCA_035635015.1 Draconibacterium sp.
CGAAGTGGCTTTGAAGCGGGTATGTGTTTTAAGAGATTTTTACAATCAAGTGATTTTGGTTACACAAGAAATGTGTTGTAAGTCATAAATTTTTCAGAACAAAATGCGGGGTAAAACGGTTAAATAATCATTACATTTAACGATAATTATTTCAAAAAAAACTAAAAGTCAGTGAGGAGACCAATCAATTTTAATCCGTATTCAGGCTTAAGTTGAATTCATTCCCGGCTTTTAATCAAACAAAATGGAAAAACGGGACACGCTTGTATGTTGCATTTTTTCAAATTGGCAGAAATACAAGTATGTTTTAAGTGTTACATATAATTATATTCAAATTTAAACGAATGAAACGAGCATGAGAAATATTTTCACACAAACTCAAATAACTAGAATCATGCGAGTTCCATCTTATATTTTTAAAATCAAATAATTTTAATAAGATGAAAATTCACGAATATCAAGCCCGAAATTTATTCAGGAAGTACGGGATTCCTGTACCGGAAGGCGTTCTCTGCCATTCAGTTGATGAAGTAAAACAAAATGTATCAGACAAAGACAAACTCCGCGTTGTAAAGGCGCAGGTTCATGTTGGGGGAAGAGGAAAAGCCGGCGGTGTACAATTGGCCAAGACAAAAGCCGAAGCCGTTGAAAAAGCAGAGCAGATACTTGGCATGGACATTAAAGGTATCTGCGTTGAAAAAGTATTGGTTGCCGATGCTGTCGACATTGAAAAGGAGTTTTATGTTGGTCTGATTAACGACCGAAACACCAAGTCGGTAACGCTGATGGCCAGTGCCGAAGGTGGCGTTGAAATTGAAGAAGTAGCAAAAGTTTCGCCGGAGAAAATCATTAAAATGGCTATCGATCCGATGATGGGATTAATGCCGTGGCAGGCACGAAAAATTGCGTTGCAGTTGTTTGCCGATCCAAAAGAGATCAGGCAATGCGCTAACATTTTGGTAAAACTTTATCAATTGTACGTTGATACCGACTCGTCGTTGGCCGAGATCAACCCGCTGGTTCTTACGCCGGATAAACAGGTTTTGGCTATCGACGGTAAAATGAATTTCGATGACAATGCTTTGTATCGTCAAAAGGAAATTTTGAGTATGCGCGAGGCCGATAAAGATGAATTGAAAGAGATTGAAGCAAATGCAAAAGGTCTTTCGTACATCAAACTCGATGGGAATATAGGGTGTATGGTAAACGGTGCCGGACTGGCAATGGCTACCATGGATATGATTAAATTATATGGTGGCGAACCTGCCAACTTCCTTGATATTGGAGGTTCATCGAATCCGCAGAAAGTAGTAGATGCCATGAATATTTTACTTGGCGATCAGAACGTAAAATCAGTAATGATCAATATTTTTGGCGGAATTACCCGTTGTGATGATGTCGCTCGTGGTTTGGTATCTGCGCTTGAGCAAATTAAAACAGATGTGCCTATTGTAATTCGTTTGTCGGGAACCAATGCCAAAGAGGGTTTGGAAATTATTCAGCAAACAGGATTACCGGTTGTTGAAACCATGCGCGAAGCAGCTCAAAAAGCTATTGAGTTAAGTAAAAAGTAAGGCAAAAGTTTAAAGTAAAAAGTCAAAAAGTAATGAGCATACTTATAAATAAAGAGACAAAAGTAATCGTACAGGGAATTACCGGTCGCGACGGAGCTTTTCATACCGCAAAAATGAAAGCATATGGAACCAACGTTGTTGGCGGAACATCGCCCGGGAAAGCCGGTCAGGAAGTTGAAGGTGTAGCGGTTTTTAACAGTGTTGAAGATGCCGTTAAAGCAACAAGTGCCAACGCTTCGGTAATATTTGTGCCAGCGGCTTTTGCTGCCGATGCTATTATGGAGGCCAGTTATGCGGGTATTGAGTTGGTAGTTTGTATCACCGAACATGTTCCGGTTCAGGACATGATTAAAGTAACTCCGGTTTTAAAGCAACACGGTACAAAACTGATTGGAGCCAACTGTCCGGGATTAATTACTCCCGACGAATGTTTGATCGGAATTTTGCCGGCAATGATCTTCAAAAAGGGGAATGTTGGTCTGATCTCGCGTTCAGGAACATTAACTTACGAAGTTGTAAATATGCTGACCGAAAACGGACTGGGCCAAACTACCTGTGTTGGTATTGGCGGTGATGCTGTTTCTGGTTTGTATTTCATAGATTTGCTGGAGATGTATGAAAACGATCCGGCCACCGAAGCCGTTGTTTTAATTGGTGAAATCGGTGGAGACGCCGAAGAGCAGGCAGCCCGTTTTATTAAGAAGAAAATGACCAAGCCGGTTGTTGCATTTATTGCCGGACAGTCAGCGCCTCCCGGAAAACGCATGGGACATGCCGGTGCGATTATATCAAGTGGCGCCGGAACTGCCGAGGAAAAAATTAAGGCTTTTAACGCAGCCGGTGTTCCGGTAGCTAAAGAGCCAGCTGAAATTCCTGGCTTGATTAAAGAAAAATTAGCAAAATAATTAGATTGTCTTTTGC
>DASQBW010000618.1:0-3027 GCA_035635015.1 Draconibacterium sp.
AAATTTAGAAATAATTCATTGTTTATCAAATTTAAAGTAAAAAAATAATATTTCCCATCACAAAATTATCGTTAACGCTTTTTAACGACAGGTAATATATGGCCTTACTTTTTCAACAAACTCAGAGTCAACATTTTCCAGCAATACTATATCAGACACATTTTTTATCGGGCCATGATTATCTTTTTCTTCAAGTAATGCATCTACAATCGCTTTGTCGAAATACGGATGCCTTATCAACTCTTTGTAATCAACGTAATTAATTCGGATTTGTTTGATAGCCGTTGTATCAATTAATATGTAGGGCTCCACAGCGCTATAATCCTCATCAGAAAAGCCATAAACCTCCATGAGCTGTTGTTTAGTATAGAATCCGCCGAGCAAGTTTCTGTATTTTATAATACGTGAAGCGAAAACAGGCCCAATTCCATTTATACGCATCAAATCCGTTGTATCGGCACTGTTCAGTTCAACAACAATCTTCTCATTTTTATTGTCTTCTTCCGGTTTGGGTACGTTATTTATTTCAACATAGCTGCTTATTTTCATGAAGGTTGTTGCATCCAAACCATAAATTTTTAACAGATCAGAATCATTCTTAAATGTCCCACCGCTGTTTCGGTAGGCTATTATATTGTTTGTCTGAAACGAATTTAAACCATATGTTTCCAAAACAGATGCACTTGCAGTATTTGGATCGAAATGTTCTTCTATTATATTTTCTGAGACGCTGACAACTATCTTCTTTTCCTTTTCATTTTCATTTTTGGTATCGGGCAAATCAATAAAAGCTTTGATTGTTTCGAAAATGGAATCGTTCATTCCATACAGTTTTTTAAAATCATCTTTTGTTTTAAAAGATCCACCTGCTGCGCGGTAGCTTACCATGTTTCGTTTTATTCTATCCGGAAGCGCCAGCGAATCAATCCTGGTATCGCTTATATTATTCGGATTAAAAACAAAAAAAGACAGTTTTTCAGGTTGTTCTTCATCTTGTATAACCTTATTCCACTCCAACAAAATTTCATCAAATTGTTCCTGTGTATAAAGTGGTTCGGGCTCCATTCTATCAAGTGCCATTTTAATACCTGCTCCTATCAAAATAAGTACAGATAAAGTTATTACTCCTACGCGATCACCTCGGGAGTAAGACAAAAATCCGTTTTTTATTTTAAGCCAGGCCTTTTTCATTGCATCCGGGCATACTTGTTATAGCATGAAGTTCAGCTAAATTACAACATAAGTATGTCGTTAACAACGATATTAGGAAAAAAGCGGATTTTACATATTTATATAATTGACAATCATGAATATCATTTATAAGCATGCGTTTTAAGAATGATTTTTACGTCACGAAAAAAGATACCGACACTTACAGATTTTCGAAAAAGTTGGGGCAACTATTTTTATTAGAATTTAAGCAGTCCTACTTTATTCAGCATTACAATCGCGATGGCAATAGGCGCAATAAATTTCACAAGAAACATAAATGTGGCAAGAAATATTCCCGAAAGAGACCCTCCCTGTGCAATTTCTTGTTTTACCTTCTTCCGGCCAAAATACCAACCTATAAACAAGGCAATAAACATTCCTCCTATTGGCAATAACAGGTTGGCAGAAATCCAATCCATTAAATCAAAGATGTTTAATCCGAGGAAGGTATAAGGCGACAAAACGCCCATCGACAATGAGCACAATACACCTAAAATTGAAATAAGAAAAGTGGCTAAAATTGTGGAAGCCTTTCTGCCCATATTAAATTCTTCTTTAAAATAAGCAACAACAACTTCGAGAATAGAAATGGAAGAAGTTAATGCCGCTACCGATAGTAAAACAAAAAATAATATGGAGAAAATATAGCCCCCGGGCATTTGATGAAATACATTTGGAAGAGTAATAAAAATTAAACCCGGGCCTTCGCTTGGAGCAATTCCGAAGGCAAAAACGGCAGGGAAGATCGCTACGCCAGCTAATATTGCAATCACTGTATCGGCAACGGTAACGTCAATTACAGTATTTATGAGGTTATTATCATTTTTTATGTACGATCCATAGGTAATTAGTGTTCCCATACCAAGACTTAACGTAAAGAAGGCATGTCCTAAAGCACTAAGGATACCGTCTGCACTCAATTTCGAGAAATCAGGTTTAAATAGAAAAACCAAACCAGCTTTTGCTCCTTCGAGCGAAACCGACTTTACACACAGAAAAATAAGTATTAACACCAATAGTGGCATTAAAATCTTTGTATACTTTTCAATTCCTTTCTGCACTCCAACAATAACAATCGCAGCAGTGAGCAGCATAAAAAACAATTGAAGTAAAACAGGTTTTACCGGCGATGAAATTAAGGTACTAAACATGTTTGTAATCTCATCGGGGCTTTTGCTTGAAAAACCATTTTCAATTGAAAGAAAAACATACTGGAGACTCCAACCGGCAACAACGCCATAAAACGACAAGATCAGGAAAGCAGCTGCTACTCCTAAAATCCCGATATATCGCCACGGCGTATTAGGAGCCAGTAGCTTAAAAGCACCAAATGCGTTTTTTCGTGAACTTCGGCCAATAATCAACTCTGATAACATTACAGGCAATCCAATAGCCACAATAAATGCCAGGTAAACAAACAAAAATGCGGCGCCACCATAAACTCCGGCGATATATGGGAATTTCCATATATTTCCTAAGCCTACTGCCGAGCCGGCAGCAGCTGCAATCACACCAAATTTTGAGCTAAATGAATCGCGATTACCAGAAGGAAGATTTGACATAATTAATAATGCTTTAGAATTTATTAATGGCTTTAAATTTCAAATTAAATTAATTCGCGCCCCAAAAATGCAAAAAAATAACTCATCGCAAAAAACATGGTGATAAAACAATATCCTATTTCGCTAAGTTCAATTGAATTTAAAATGGGTAACCTATTGCAAACGAAAAGGTAAAATCATCGCGGTTAAGACTTCGGTTACCAATTATCCAACGTTGCCCTTGCCCGGCCGAAGGATCACGCAACTTCATACC
>DASQBW010000619.1:0-4072 GCA_035635015.1 Draconibacterium sp.
CAGCTTTCTGAGTTTTGGAAGGTATTTAAATTCAATCTGGTTGATGTATGGTACATCAATCTCCAACGCCAGGTTGATATTCTTTAACAACTTGTCGATATAAAAATTCGGATCGTGAATATAGTAGGGGAAATAACCATGACGTAAATAATCGTCGAAATACGCCAGTGGTCTTATCTGGTCAACCACTTTTTGGGCAATTTCAATGTGGTTTTTCAGTATCTCCTCAAGGGTGTATGTTGTAAAATTACTTCCTGTTTCGTGATTCAGGTACTCGCGGAACGATAAACCTTCGAGGTGGTAAATGGTAGCCATTCCCTCCAAATCAGGGTTATCTTCGGTAATACGCAGTACCGGCGACGAAGTGAAAATGATCTTCAGGTCAGGAATTTCATCCAGACATTTGCGCAAATCGGCCGACCAGTCGGGGTACTTTTGTATCTGATCGAGCAGAAGTAATTTCCCTCCACGTTTTGCAAATTCGTCGGCAAATGAACTGATTTTGCGTTTTGTGAAATAAAAATTATTCAGGTTAAGATAAAGTACATCGTTGCTGTCGGGGTGATGCGCTTTTATATAGTCGAGCAAAAATGTTGTTTTTCCAACACTCCTGAATCCTTTGATACAGATAAGCCTTTGGTTCCAATCGATATTGTTCATCAGCTCTCTCTGGATGGTATCTTTCGAACCCTGAAGTAATGACTTATGTACTTGTTGAAAAAATTCCAATGTTTACGATTTTAGATTAAATTGAGTTGTGCTGATTTTGCAATCTCCACATAGCAAATTTAATAAATTTGTGTAAGGTGTGCATGTTTATTTTGTCTGTGTGACAAAAATCATAAATGGTTAATATTGGGTTAATCTAAAACTAACTTACACTAAGCCAGAGAATCCCATAAAAGCCATTGCAAGAATACCTGCAGCTATTAACGCAATTGGAGTACCTTTTAATCCTTTTGGTACATCTTGCAGATCGAGGTGCTCACGAATACCGGCAAAGATGATCAGTGCCAGCCCAAAACCAATGGCATGCGAAGTTGAAAATATTACGCCTTCCAACAGGTTGAACTCGTTTTGAACGGTAAGAATTGCAACACCCAAAATAGCACAGTTGGTTGTAATAAGAGGTAGGAAAATTCCCAGCGCCTGATAGAGTGGAGGACTTACTTTTTTCAGAATAATCTCCACCATTTGCACCAACGATGCAATTACCAGAATAAATGCTATGGTTTGTAAAAATCCTAACCCGAATTTTTCAAGAACATAGTTTTGGATCAGGTAAGTTACAATTGTTGCTAAAATCATTACAAAGGCAACTGCGCCGGTCATACCAATACCAGTAGACACTTTTTTGGAAACGCCTAAAAACGGGCAGATTCCCAAGAACTGCATTAAAACAATGTTGTTTACAAGTATGGCGCCTATTACAATTACTAAATAGTTCATCTTTTATCCTCCTAATTCTTTTTCATTCGGTTGATCAATGCAATCAGGTATCCCAAAACAATAAATGCTCCGGGTGCCAGCACAAATACAAGGGTTACGTAGTTCTCCGGGTAAATGGTAATGTTGAACAGTTTTCCGCTTCCCAGAATCTCTCTGATACCTCCCAGCAAAACCAGGGCGAAACTAAAGCCAAGTCCAATTCCCAATCCGTCTATCGCTGAGGAGAGCACTTTGTTTTTCGATGCGAAAGCTTCCGCACGTCCTAAAACGATACAGTTTACAACAATTAAGGGGATGAATAAACCGAGGCTTTTATACAATGCCGGTAAAAATGCCTGCATTGTTAATTGTACAATAGTTACAAAGGTTGCTATGATAACGATAAATGCCGGAATACGCACTTTTTCAGGAATAGCACTTTTTACCAGCGAAACCACAATGTTCGACATCAGCAAAACAAAGGTAGTAGCCAATCCCATCCCTAGCCCGTTAATTGCCGATGAGGTAACACCCAAAGTTGGGCACATCCCCAGCAGCAGTACAAATACCGGATTCTCTTTTATAAAGCCTTTTGAAAAGTTTTTCCACTGATTCATAACATGAAATTATTGTCCGGAATCTCCGGTGGTTTTATTGTCTTTATAAGTACTGTATGCTTTTGTTAGTGCATCAAGAAAAGCGCGTGAGGTAATTGTAGAGGCGGTAATGGCGTCAATGTCTCCACCATCTTTCGACACGGTAAAATTGGTCGTTTCCGGATTTTTACCAATTACGTATTGGTTTGGTTTTTCAGGATTGCTGAACCAAACACCCATTTTTGAACCCAAACCGGGCGTTTCGGCATGTTCCAAAACGGAGTAACCTGAAAAGTTACCGTCTTTATCAATACCGGCCATAATGGAAATAAATCCACTGAAACCGCTTTTTGTATAAGTTTTTATGGCTGTTCCTACCAGTTCTCCATTTTTATAGGCCGGGAAAAATTCCAAGGAGTCTTGTCCTTCACCGGGACTTAATACCATTGTTTCTCCCAACTCGTCGAATTCGGGCAATACTGTTTTAATTGCCTCAGTTTGTGCTTTTAATTTTGCCACCTCGATCGGGCCTTTTGTAAAATCGTATACAAAACCCAAAGCGGCCGCAGCAATACCGGTAACCAATACCAGTGTTACCACCATATTTGTAAAACTCGATTCTCGTTTTGCCATTTTACTGTCCTCCAAATCGTTTAGGTTTAACATACATGTTTATCAGTGGCACAAACGCGTTCATAATCAAAATTGCGAACGAAATACCTTCGGGATAAGCGCCAAACATACGAATGGAGATGGTAATTAATCCAATTCCAACACCGTAGATCAGTTGTCCTTTTCCGGTCATTGGCGAGGTAACCATATCGGTTGCCATAAATATGGCTCCCAGCATTAGACCTCCTGTAAAAATGTGGTAAACAGGGTTGACATACATTTCAGGATTAATCATCCAGAAAATTCCTGCAACAACAATGACGGTAAGTATAATCGATACTGGCGTTTGCCAGGTAATCACTTTTTTCCACAACATGTAAAGTCCGCCGAGAATCAGTAACAGTGCTGATATTTCACCCATCGATCCATTATTAAATCCGATGGCCATATCGCTTAAATCAGGCAATCCTTGCAGTTGAGAAACGGGAATGCCGTTTTTAATTCCTTCTTTAATAACTGCCAGTGGGGTTGCGGCCGAAACAGCATCAACTTCCATCATACGAGTTACCGGCCACGATGTCATTTGAACCGGGAACGAAATCAACAAAAATACCCTGCCTACAAGCGCCGGGTTAAAAATATTGGAGCCTAATCCTCCAAATGATAATTTCCCGATTCCCATGGCTGCAATTGCGCCAATTATAATAATCCACCACGGAAGGCTCACCGGCACGTTAAAAGCCAAAAGTACACCTGTTATCAATGCCGATCCGTCGGTTAGACTGGGTTTTACCTTCATTACATATTGTTGAATGAGGTATTCGATAGCCAGACATGACAGGATTGAAATTAATCCAACCCGAACGGCATCGAGACCAAACATATAAATACCCCAGACCATGGCCGGAATCATCGCATATACCACCCGAAGCATAATCTTCTGGGTTGATTCGCTCGAATGAACGTGCGGTGATGGTGAAACTGTTAATAATTTACTCATTACTCAGTTGTTTGTTTTTCTTTCTTTTGACGTCATCCTGAACTTGTTTCAGGATCTGATGTAGATTCCGAAACAAGTTCGGAATGACGATTGGTTTGATTTTTATTTTTTACGTGAGCGAATAATCGCTCCAACTTTTCCTTTTCCAAAACGGATGTAATCGAGCAGCGGACGGCTTGAAGGACAGGTGTAACTACAAGAGCCACACTCAATACAATCCATTATTCGTTCGTTTTCTGCACGCTCGAAAATTTGTTTTTCACCCAAAGTCATCAGCAGGTAAGGTTCCAATCCCATTGGGCAAACGGATGTACAACGCGAGCAGCGAATACAGGCTAGTATTTCTTCACGTGTACTTTCCTCTTCTTTCATGAGAAGAAGTCCTGAAGTACCTTTTGTTACCGGAACATCGAGCGATGCAATGGCACGTCCCATC
>DASQBW010000620.1:0-4548 GCA_035635015.1 Draconibacterium sp.
TTATATTTCTTGCCCGGCAGATAAGATAGTTGCCAGCCCGAATACAATTACCGGCTCAATCGGTATTTTTGGTCAGATACCAAACTTTGGAGAACTGATGAACGATAAGCTCGGAATTACAACCGATGCAGTTGGCACAAACAAACATTCTGATTTTGTTTCGGTAATGCGCCCCATGACTCCTTATGAAAAAGAACGAATGACCCGCTACATTACCATCGGTTACGATACCTTTCTTTCGCATGTGTCCGATGGAAGGGGAATGACAAAAGAGGAGGTAGATGCCATTGGGCAAGGACGCGTTTGGAGCGGCGAAAATGCAATGGAAATAGGTTTGATCGATGAGTTTGGTGGACTTGATGATGCTGTTAAGCTGGCAGCTGAACTGGAAGAACTGGATCAATACCGAACTGTTGCTTTACCGGCTTTGTCGAACCCGTTTGAAGAGATGTTTAAGCTTGGTGGAAATGTAAAAGCAAGAATTTTAAAAGGCGAACTGGGAGAGAAATACCGTTATTACGAGTACCTGAAAAGTGCAACCGAAAAGAATGGAATTTATGCGCGCATGCCTTACGATATTTACCTGAACTAAGTAGTTGATTACATAAATTTGAAGGATGCATCATTGCTTGTGGTGCATCCTTTTTGTTATCTTAGCTTTCTATTTTTTTGAAGAACAGTTTTAAATGAAGAAAATTCTCCTTTATCCGCTTTCGTGGTTGTATGGTGCCGTGGTTTTTTTGCGCAACAGAGCTTACGATTTGAAAATATTTAAGTCGAAAGAATTCGATGTTCCGGTTATTGGCATTGGAAACATAACGGTTGGGGGAACCGGAAAAACACCACATGTGGAGTACCTCATCGATTTATTACAAGACAAATACAATGTAGCCACATTAAGCCGGGGATATAAACGTAAGACAAAAGGTTTTCGTTTGGTTGAAAGTTTCTCTGCAGCACGTGAAGTTGGAGATGAACCCAAACAGATAAAAAATAAATTTCCTGAAATTACAGTTTCGGTGTGCGAAAACCGTGTAAAAGGAGTGGAAAAACTTCTGGAGGCTCCCGGAGATAAATCTCTGGATGTGGTGCTGCTCGACGATGCATTTCAACACCGTCGTATTCGTCCTGGAATAAATATTTTACTGATCGATTATAACCGGCAGATAACGAACGACACTTTGCTGCCTGCTGGGCGTTTGCGCGAAGGAGTTTATCAAATGCGACGGGCGAATATAATTCTGTTTACCAAGTGCCCCGAGGAAGTTACGCCCATTATGCGTCGTATTCTGCAAAACGATGTAAACTTGTATCCGTATCAAAAGTTATATTTTACCCGCCTGGTTTACGGGAAGCTGCAACCGGTTTTTGATGCCCCCGAACTGGATGAGGCGGATTATAAAGATATACGTTGCCGAATGTTGGTAGTTACAGGTATTGCATCGCCCAAACAGATGTACTCATTCGTTAAAAAAATGGGTGTACAAATGGAAACAATTACTTTTTCTGATCATCATATTTACACTGCAGGCGACATTCGCGAAATTGAAAAAAGATTCAAAGAAATAAATGAGACTAAAAAGCTAATAGTTACAACTGAAAAGGATGCGATGCGTTTTAAAGATATTGAACAACTGAGCGATGAACTTAAAAATGCAATGTACTACCTTCCGGTAAAAGTTGATTTTCTCGAAGAAGAGAAAAAATCGTTTAATAAGAAGATATTGAATTATGTTGGAGAAAATAAAAGCAACCGCGAGCTTCATAAAAGAAAGAATTCAGGCAAGTCCTGAAATAGGGATTATACTGGGAACCGGTCTTGGCGGACTGGTAAACGAAATCGAAATCCTGGATTCTATTCCATACACTGAAATTCCAAATTTTCCGGTATCAACCGTTGATGGGCATGCCGGACGACTGATATATGGGAAACTGGGCGATAAAGAAGTGTTGGCCATGCAGGGCCGCTTTCATTATTACGAAGGTTACGATATGAAAGAAGTAACTTTCCCGGTGCGCGTTATGAAATTTGTGGGGTTAAAAAACCTTTTTGTGTCGAATGCCAGCGGAGGATTAAATCCCGATTGGCATGTTGGCGAAATAGTGCTG
This sequence comes from Draconibacterium sp., assembly GCA_035635015.1. GTDB lineage: Bacteria > Bacteroidota > Bacteroidia > Bacteroidales > Prolixibacteraceae > Draconibacterium. The sequence goes on from DASQBW010000620.1 coordinate 2,110, forward strand.
CTTAGCGATCACATTAACTTTTTCCCGGAACATCCTTTGCGCGGAAAGAATCTCGAAGAACTTGGCCCGCGTTTTCCCGATATGAGCCAGCCATACAGCCAGCGGCTTCGTAACAAAGCCAAATTAATTGCGCTGCAAAATAATATCGACGTTAAAGAAGGTATTTACGTTGGAGTTTCAGGACCGACATTTGAAACGCCTGCCGAATATAAAATGTTCCGTATTTTAGGTGCCGATATTGTAGGAATGTCAACTGTGCCCGAAGTAATTGTAGCGCGCCACATGGAAATGCGCGTTTTCGGTATTTCAATAGTTACCGACAGTGGTGTGCCGGGTGAGATTGTAGAAATCTCGCACGAAGAAGTGCAGGAAGTGGCCATGAAAGCCGAGCCTAAAATGACATTGATTCTAAAAGAACTGATTAAAAGTATGTAATGGTTTATTTTTTTGTCTTGCCAAAATTATTTGTAAAATCATAAAATCTAAAACAACTGAAATGAAAAGAACATTAACACTGTTAGCAGTGGCGTTATTTTTTGCAACTGCGTGTTCGACAAAAAAATCTGCCGATGTAGAGTTGGTAATCGATTCTCAATCGGACTTGGGAGAAGGTGCCATCTGGAATTATAAAACCGGCGAACTGATGTGGATAAATATTACCGGAGAGGTGTTGAATATTTATAATCCGAATACTGGTAACAATAAGGAAATGTTTACCGGCCAGATGATTGGAACAGTTGTTCCGGCTGAATCAGGTGATGTAATTGTTGCCCTTCAAAACGGATTTTATCGCATGAATACTCAAACCGGCTCAAAAGAACTGATCATTGATCCGGAAGCAGATATTCCGATGAACCGTTTTAACGACGGAAAATGCGATCCATCAGGTAGGTTCTGGGCCGGGACGATGCACGTTGATGAGTTGTACGGCAAAGGTTCTCTCTACAGGTTGGACGCGGAGAGTAGTGTAAATAAAATGATAGATAGTGTGACAATTTCCAATGGAATTGTTTGGTCGAACGATTTCAAAAAGATGTACTACATTGATACACCTACACGCAAAGTTATGGGATACGACTTTGACAATGCCACAGGAGAAATCAGCAACCCAACAGTTGCCGTTGAGATTCCTCCGTCAATGGGTGCACCTGATGGAATGACAATCGACGCCGATGGCAATGTGTGGGTGGCACTTTGGGGTGGTTCTGCAGTTGGATGCTGGAATCCTGAAACCGGAGAACTCGTGCGCAAAATAGATGTGCCTGCCAAAAATATTACCTCCTGTGCTTTTGGAGATGATGACTTAGGCACCTTATATATCACATCGGCACGGCGCGGTACATCGCCCGAAGCACTTGAACAATTTCCACAATCCGGTGGAGTATTTAAAACACGTCCGGGTGTTAAAGGAGTTAAGGCCTATTTTTTCGACGATGAAAACTAAATAGGACATGAACCTTCTCGTACTTGCGCTGGCTCCCGTCGTTATTATTGCGGTGTATGTTTATTTCCGCGATAAATACGAAAAAGAACCACTGCGCTTGTTATTGTTTGCATTGGTGGCTGGAGGTTTAACTGTAATTCCTATATTATTTCTCGAAGGGTTTTTAGATCGGTTTACCGTCCGGTTTCCCGGAGTGCTTTCTGCGGCATGGAAAGCATTTGCCGTTGCCGCTTTTTCCGAAGAATTATTTAAATACCTGGTGCTTTATCTTTTAATCTGGAAAAGTCCTGAGTTTAACGAAAAATTCGATGGTATTGTTTACGCCACTTATGTTTCGCTGGGGTTTGCCGGTGTTGAGAATATACTTTATGTAATGGAGGGTGGATTAAATACCGGAATTATGCGCGCAATAACTGCAGTGCCTGCCCATGCCATTTTTGGTATTACCATGGGCTTTTATTTTGGTCTGGCAAAATTCTACCAAAAGCAACGCCAAAGCTTAAAACAAAAGGCGCTGCTATTTCCCATTCTGCTGCATGGCATTTACGATTTTATCCTTTTTACTGAAATCGGCTGGTTAACCATTGTTTTTGCGGGCTTTGTGGTTTATCTCTACATCTCAGGATTAAAGCGCCTGCGCGAATTGTCGAGACAGTCGATATACAATACGGATTATGAGCTGTTAAATGAAAAACTGAGTAATACGAACCCATGAATATTCCGAATTTTACTGACGTTGAACACGCACACAAAATCGTACAAAAATATGCACATCGTACACCGGTTTTGTCATCGGTGAGCATAAACAGCATTTTTGGTTCCGAGCTGTTCTTCAAATGCGAGAATTTTCAAAAAGTTGGAGCATTTAAATTTCGGGGGGCGTGTAATGCCGTGTTTTCATTATCGCAGGAAGAAGCCCGAAAGGGTGTGGCTACACATTCGTCGGGAAATCATGCTGCGGCGCTGGCACTGGCAGCCCGAATGCGGGATATTGA
>DASQBW010000621.1:0-1599 GCA_035635015.1 Draconibacterium sp.
GTTGGCGCATATCCGAAAAAGTATTTTAAACATGCAGTCGAGCATGTCGAAACGTTTGCATGCCATTTTAAAACAAGCGCAAAAAGACGGCTGGGTGGAAGACGATGCCGCCGTTTCTATCCGCGATGGTCGTGCTGTTATTCCGGTTGCAGCTGCCAATAAGAGAAAACTGAAAGGGATTGTTTACGACGAATCAGCTACCGGAAAAACATCTTATGTTGAGCCCAACGAAATCGTTGAAATGAACAATGAGATTCGCGAACTGGAATATGCCGAACGACGTGAAGTAATTAAGGTTCTCACTGGTTTTTCCAATGATATACGACCTTACCTTGAAGAATTATCTTACTCGTATGATTTTCTGGGGGAAATGGATTTTATAAGAGCGAAGGCCTTGCTTGCTGTGGAGTTCGATGCCATAAATCCGGTTCTGAGTAAAAAACCAATTATTGAGTGGTACCACGCCATTCATCCACTTCTTTTAAAAACATTAAAAAAGGAGAACAGAAAGATTGTTCCGCTTAATATTAAACTCACCGACGAAAAACATATTCTGTTGATTTCGGGGCCAAATGCAGGAGGTAAATCAGTTTGTTTAAAAACTACCGGTTTGTTACAATACATGCTGCAATGCGGCCTGCTTATTCCGGTAAACGAAGCCAGCAAAACGGGCATATTCGAGCAACTTTTTATCGATATCGGCGATGAGCAATCGATGGAAAACGATCTGAGTACATACAGTTCGCACCTCATGAACATGAAATATTTTGTGCGTAACTGCAACGAAAAAACATTGGTACTTATCGATGAATTTGGAACAGGTACCGAACCCATGCTTGGGGGTGCAATTGCCGAATCTATTCTCGATAAACTGACGCAACTAAACACTTTTGGTGTTATTACCACCCACTACACCAACCTGAAGCACTTTGCATCGTCAGCCGAAGGAATAATCAACGGCGCCATGCTTTACGATGCCCAGAATATGAATCCACTTTTTAAACTAGATATCGGGAAACCCGGCAGTTCATTTGCTTTTGAGATTGCACGAAAAATTGGATTGCCTGAAGATATTCTGGAACATGCTACCGAAAAAGTTGGGAAAGATCACATTGATTTTGACCGAAACCTGAGACAAATTAACCGCGACAAACGTTATTGGGAAACCAAACGAATGAAAATTCGGAAGGTGGAGAAAATACTGGATGACACCGCAGAATCCTATGAATCGGAATTACAGGAGATACAGAAACAGCGAAAAGAAATTCTGAAAAAAGCCAAAGAGGAAGCCGATGCACTGCTGAAAGGCGTAAACAAACGCATTGAAAATACCATTCAGGAAATAAAAAAGGCGCAGGCTGATAAGGAAAAAACAAAAAAGGCACGTGAAAACCTGGGTAATCTTAAAAAAGAGGTTGACCGAAAAATTACCGGCGACGATAAACAGATTGCCCACAAAATGGAGAAATTGCGACGCCGGGAAGAAAACAGGAACAAACGACGGCCCGAAGAATCGAAAAAGCTGGTTACCAAAGAAAAACTGGAGAAAAGTATTGAAATGCGCCCCGGCGATAAAGTGCGTTTAATAGGACAGGATAC
>DASQBW010000622.1:0-3652 GCA_035635015.1 Draconibacterium sp.
ATCTGTCCGTTTTCAAGCAAAAGGGCTGCCCCAACATTAAATTTTGAATAGGGTGCATACGCATTTTTCCCGGCCTTGCGGGCTGCCAACAACAATTCCTGATCGGTTTCGGGTAACTCCACCACCGCATCGTATTCACAAACCACTATCCTGAGTTCCTTCCTTCGCATAACCGGTTATTTTTATCAAATGTACAATTTTATATTAAGTAAAACGGGTAACCTTTTTTGTAATTATTGCATTTAAAATACAATAATTGAGTCGATTCAAATCTGTATTTTTAGAGCATAAATGGTTCAGCAATTAAACTTCTGTGTAAAAAAACGGAGAGCAAAAAATGCCCTCCGTTTTTGTGTTATGCTGTTATTGGTTTAAAAAATACTGTATGAAATTCCGGCAGACATACTTATCGTTGTTTTTGCATAAGTTTCATTGTAACTTCCTACGCTTGTGTGATTAAAAGTTACAGTATCGTCTTCATAGAATGTATTTGAAACACCTGCATCGAAGGTCAATTTGTCGGTAATGTTCCACATTATACCTCCACCGAGTGTATACGATGAGTTGCTATAGCTAAAATCGCTCTGATACGGAGGTGTTACTCCATTTTTCGAACGCATTCCCCCCACACTAAAAGCAAAATTGTCAGCTACATTAAACTGAAGGCCAAGCGACAGTTCAGTGTAGTTACTTTCGATATCGCGATGTACCTGCTCGCCTAAAGTTGAGTAGCGAATGTTGTAACCATAATCAATATCCTTATCAAAATATATATTGTACGATAGCTGTGCTTCTAACCAGTCCAGCCCCCGAAAACCGATACCTGCCGTAAAAAGTGCAGGAACATCATTCGACGACTCAGCTTTATCAGGAAACAGGCCAAGATCATCTGTTTCTGTTTCGTTTTCCAAAGTCAGTTTTGTCTTAAATTCATATTTTAATGCAAAAGTCCAGTCGTCGTTTGGCGAGTAATTAAAACCAATAATCGGCGTAAATCCCATACCTTTTTGTTTGGTTTTAACCTTTTTGTCGCCCATCTGATCAGCCGTTGCATTTAACGTTTGTGCAGTACCGGTTAAAACATTAGCCTGGCCAATTAATTTCTCTGCTTCTTCATTCAATGCAGAGGAAGTCTGGCTAAAGGCACCAGCTGCAATTTCGTAGGTATATCCTGTTGGATCGATCCCAAACTGCTGAAGAGCTCCAATTAATGCTGGATCATTAAGCGGATCTGAACCATTAACTGCTCCGGCAGAGATAGCAGCTGTAATTTGAGAGGATAAGCCGCTGGCAGTTACTGCAGCTGAAGCATATTGACTTGCTCCTGCTGTTGCAAGATCAGCTATTCCATTTATCTGTCCCGATGCACCATTTAACCATGTTGTCGCTGCTACTCCGTTGATTTGAACATTCCGAATTGCACCTTCGTAAGTATTTACAGAAGGCATTAAACGCAGACCTCCGTAAAGTGAGAACTTATCGTTTACTGCATACGAGGCTCCCATCTGTATTCCCCAGAAAGTTGATGAAGCTTCCAAAGCCATATCAAGATCATAACTGTTTACTGCCAAATCAGGATGGATTTGTTGCAATGCTGCCAGTTGTACAGGAAGCATCGAAAATGGGATTTCCAAAGTTGGAATCCCTCCAGGGAACTCGGCTGTACCGCCACCGCCAATTGGCAAAATACCTAACGAATACGCCCATTTATCTTTTTTGTAAACTGCGTATAAATCAGGAAATACCGGAATTGTTGTCTCTCCTTTGTAAAAACCTGAATTTAACGTAGGAAATTGTGTGCTTATATCCCTGGTTTGCAAAATGGTTTGGCCATAGAAAGCAAAATGCCAGCCGTCTTCCATTTTTATCAAACCTGCCGGATTATAAAACACCGCATCAATATCTAATGATGCATTTCGCGATAACATTCGAATGTACTGTGAACTTTGGTTGTAGTTTGTTAACAAACCTCCCGCAAAGGCAGTTTGAAGCAGCATGAAAAATGCCACCAACAATGTCAGTTTTTTCATTTATTATGGTTTTTTATCAATAAATTCCCCTCATTTAACAATAATAATTGCGAGAGATGTTACGGTTTCTGTAGTTGATGCCAAGGGACAAAATTAGAACTTATTATTAAATACAAAAACTTTCTTACTGATTTCCAACCGTTTATAAACTATTTGAACAATATCGTCCTCTGTTCGAAATAGTAAGGCTAAAAAACCCAAGGCTAACTACCTCGGGTTCTTTAATTTACAAATATAATTTCTTGCTAAATATGTATCACTTCATCGTAAGCTGCGGCGGCAGCTTCCATTATTGCCTCGCTCATTGTTGGGTGTGGATGAATGGTTTTTAACAACTCGTGTCCTGTAATTTCAAGTTTTTTGGCGACTACCATTTCAGCGATCATTTCTGTTACATTTCCACCAATCATATGTGCACCAAGTAACTCACCATACTTTGCATCAAAAATCAGTTTTACAAAACCATCTTTTTGTCCGGCAGCACTTGCTTTTCCACTCGCCGAATAAGGGAACTTACCCACTTTAACATCAAATCCGGCTTCTTTTGCTTTGGCTTCTGTTAAACCAACTGAGGATACTTCAGGACTGGTATAAGTGCAGCCTGGAATATTCCCATAGTCAACAGGCTCAGGATTGAGCCCTGCAATTTTCTCCACACAGGTAATTCCTTCGGCCGAAGCTACATGTGCCAATGCCGGTCCGGCAACAATATCTCCAATGGCATAAATGCCGTCGACATTTGTTTTATAAAATTCATCAACCTTAACACGCCCGTTTTCTGTTTCAACACCAAGTTCTTCCAAACCAATATTTTCGGTATTCGGCGCTATTCCAACTGCAGATAGTACAATGTCGGCTTCAATCACCTCTTCGCCTTTTTTTGTTTTTATGGTTACTTTACACTTATCGCCAGAGGTGTCAACGTTTTCAACTGAAGAACCAGTCATCACTTTCATCTTCGATTTCTTGAAATTACGTTCCAGTTGTTTAGCAACATCTGCGTCTTCATTTGGCACAAGTGTTGGCATAAATTCTACCAGCGTAACCTTTGTTCCAATGGTGTGATAAAAATAGGCAAACTCGCTGCCTATAGCTCCCGATCCAACTACAACCATACTTTCCGGCTGTTTATCCAGGGTAAGCGCTTTGCGGTATCCGATAATTTTTTTACCATCTTGTGGTAAGTTTGGTAACTCGCGAGAACGCGCTCCTGTTGCCAGAATAATGTGTTTGGCAGTATACGATTTCTTTTTGCCATTTTCGTCTGCCACTTCAACCTTATTCTTCCCGCTTAATTTTCCCCAGCCGTTAATGGTTTCAATTTTATTTTTTTTGAATAAAAACTGAATTCCATTGCTCATGCCATTGGCTACGTCACGGCTTCGCTTTACCATGGCTTTGAAATCCGGTTTTACCTCTCCGTTAATGGCAACACCATAGTCGGCTGCGTGAACAGCATACTCAAAAGCCTGTGCACTTTTTAATAACGATTTTGTTGGAATACAGCCCCAGTTTAAACAAATTCCACCAAGATTTTCTTTTTCGACAACGGCAACTTTCAAATCCAGTTGAGACGCGCGAATTGCCGCGACATACCCACCTGGTCCGCTACCTATTACTAT
>DASQBW010000623.1:0-2036 GCA_035635015.1 Draconibacterium sp.
ATATTCGCCCCTACACCGATAAAGAAGTAAAAGAAAAGATAAGGAAATTAGTAAAGGATAAAACCTTTGACGACGTTTTGCATCACCTGTTTAAAAACCGGCCGAAGATTGAAATGGTTAAATTTCAGTTGCGCCGGGTAAGCAGTATTAAGCAGCTGCAAGGTGTATTTATTTACGACCTGTTGCACTGGCTGGTTGACAAAACTTCTGACGGACTAAAGGTTACCGGAATTGATAAACTGGATAAAACCAAACCTTACCTGTTCATTTCGAATCACCGCGATATTATTCTTGATGCCGCATTATTAAACTTTCTGATATTTGAACATGGTATGAATACCACCCAAATTGCCATTGGCGACAACCTGTTGCAATACGAGTGGATAGAACATACCGTTAAACTGAACCGCTCGTTTGTGATTAAGCGCAATTTGCCACCACGCGAACTGATGATGGCCTCAAAAAAAGTTTCGCATTTTATACGAAAGTCAATTACCGAGGATGGCTTGTCGGTGTGGATTGCACAACGTGAAGGGCGTACAAAAGACGGCAATGACAAAACACAGGAAAGCGTTTTGAAAATGCTGAACATGAGCAATAAAAATGGAATTTCAGACGGATTTAACGAACTGAATATTGTTCCGGTTTCCATTTCGTACGAGATTGAACCATGTGGTTTACCCAAACTTCGTGAACTGATAAAAAAAGAACATTACGGCCGCGCGAAACAAAGCAAGGACGATTTGAAAGCCATGTCGATGGGAATGTTTGCGCCAAAAGGGAGAATGCGATTTGCATTTGGCACACCCATAGAAACGCATTTTGAATTGACTAAAAACAACGAACAGCGCAATGCCTACATCCGCCGTTTGGCAGAAATGATCGACGACCAGATTTACAAGAACTACAAACTGTGGCCAAGCAATTTTGTGGCTTACGATATGCTGATGCAGGAACACCGTTTTAAAGACCGTTATACCGCCGAAGAACAAAAGAAATTTGAGATTATGGTGGAGCAGGCAATGGTGCACATCGATTTCCCGATAACCGATATCCAGGAACGTTTTCTGAAACTGTATGCCTACCCGGTAATTAACAAATTCGACAGACCAAAAAAATAGAATGCAAACAATTATCTGGGACTGGAACGGCACGTTGTTAAACGATCTTGACTTTTGCATTTCAACGATAAATGTGCTGCTGAAAAAACGGCAGCTCAATCTGCTCGATCATTATTCGTATAAAGAGGTATTTTCATTCCCGGTAAAGGATTGTTACGAAACCATCGGTTTTGATTTTTCAAAAGAGGATTTCTCCGTAGCTGCACAGGAATACATGGACATTTACAACGCTGGAGTTTCCAACTGCAAATTACATTCCGGCGCTGTCGATGTACTGGAACATTTTAAGAATATGGGCTTCCGGCAATTTGTGCTTTCGGCCATGCAAGAGGGCATGCTGATTCACACTTTAAAACACCAGAACATTTTTGATTATTTTGAAGGCATAGCCGGGTTGAATGATCATCATGCAGCGTCGAAAATTGAGCGCGGGAAACAGTTTCTCAGCGAACTGAATATCGACAAAGCGCGGGCCACCATTATTGGCGATACGAACCATGATTTTGAAGTAGCACAACAACTGGAAGTTGATTGTATTTTGGTAGCCGATGGGCACCAGTCGAAAGAGCGTTTAGCTGCAACCGGCGCCAAAGTAATCGACGATTTGCAGCAGCTTAAAACATTGCCTCTTTAGTTGGCGAATTCTCATATTTGAATTAATGACAGCAAGGCAAACTAGCAGAAAAATTAACTTTCGTTATTTCTTTTATAACCTATTTGCCTTCTACTCGCCGGTTCTTCCTGCTTCTCAATTAATTAGTCCAAATATTGAAAAACTAATTCTATGTTTTTATCCTGGCTAGCAAGCTTATTTTTCCTGTTTTGTGCGAAAGACACCCATTTTAAAAAGAAGATTTTACGATGTTGCAAATTTGTTGTTGCACCGTGTTGTTTTTCAACCTGACAACCTGATTG
>DASQBW010000624.1:0-4540 GCA_035635015.1 Draconibacterium sp.
GTAATAATAGATTCCGCCGTTGATGTTTGCCAGCGCATACAGTGCGACAATTTCTCCAGCCAGCATTACAAACAATAAATATTGTAATTTAATTTTATCACTTATCCATCCCCCAACAAAAGCCAGAACAACAGATATAAACGAAATAGGTATAAATACCGACAACGCTTTCTCTTTAGCAATACCAGCCTCTCCAAACAATGATACCAGGTGAAAAACATAACCGGTAACAAAAAGCCCGTATATGGCAATAGGCAATACAAACAGCCAAAAAGTAAGTCCGCTGCGTGCTTCTTTTAAAGAAAATTGCTTAACCGGTTTAATAATTACATCGTGCTCTTTATTGCTGTGTTTTTCTCCATCGGGTAACAGATTATTATCTTCAGGATTGTCGCGAAAAAAGATAAACGCAAAAAGAAAAAAGCCAACTCCAATTCCAAGTGCCATTATTAACCAGGCCCAGCGCCATGAAGTTTCCTCAATCAATAAATCGAAACTTAACGGAGCCATCGAAAAACCGAGTGAAACAAATACGGATGAAATGCCGTTTACAAATCCCCTGCGTGCAATAAACCATTTCATAAGCATATTGCGCGATACCATTGTTATTACACCTTGACCAGAAAAACGCAGCATAAAAAAGAACAGCATACAAGAGGCAATGGCTACTCCTGCATAAAGTGTTGAATTTTGTGGTATTATGGCTTTTATTATACGATCAGACTGACTTAAAACTACCAGAATAAAAGCAAGCAGTAGTGCCGCTGCCATGCCCACCCAGCGTGCTCCATATTTGTCGTACAATGTGCCGGCGTATGTTAGAAGAAATGAACTGGCAATGGTTCCAAACATATATGCAGTGCTTATTTGGTCGCGATTTATGCCAATATTATCAATCAGGTAATCGGTAAATGTTGAAACACCTGTCGTTTGTCCGGGTGCACTGCAAAGCACACCAATGGTAGCGGCAAATAATATTACCCAACCGTAAAAGAATGGCACTTTCGATGGATTGAAAGGGAAATTGTTGTATTTCTGCTTGAGCTTCATTTTTGCAAAACTACTTATTGATTAATAGCAATTCGTACAATATGGTATTTATTTGGGAATAGTAATGATTTGTTATTGAAAAGTTGAGGGATTGATGAATTGTTGAATTGCCTACTGCTATTTTGCAATTGCCTGTTATTCCAACGTTTGCAGAACTTATTCTGCCTGCTGACAAACCACTTCAAACTTAATCCCGTCCGGGTCTTTAAAGAAAACAGCATAATAATTCTTGTGGTACTCAGGATACAAACATGGAACACTTACAATGTCAGCTTTCATTTCAAGCAATTTTGAATAAACAGAATCTACTTCCTCGCGTGTTTCCGCTTTAAATGCTAAATGATGTAAGGCTCCAGGCCGGCGTCGGTGAACGGTTTCATCTTTTAACGATTCTCGGGGAGAAGTAAGTGCTATGCAAAGATTGGGATGGGAATATTCAACCACGTGTTTGTCGTGTGAAGCAATATAAGCCGACGTTTTCTTTTCCGGTGAGAATCCTAGCAATGGCAAAAATCGGTCGTAAAACGAAACGGTTTGTTCCAGGTCTTTTACCGTGATTTCAATGTGGTCGATAATGGGTTGCATGGTTTTTATTTGCAAAGATTACAATAATACCTGAACCATGGCAAAGACTTTGCAGAAAAAAGCCACCTGAAATCAGGCGACTTTGCATACCAAATTGACCACAAAATACCGTATATAAATTTGTTATTTTACGTTTCTACTGCGTTGAAAAAATATAACGTAGCTATGCTATGCTATAATTTTTCGCCTTGTACAAACAGAAAATAACTGGCATATCCAATACGGCATTTTATAATCAAATTGATATTACCATCTTAATCAGGCGATTATTTTCTTTCCTTATGAACTTATTACTCCTCTTTTTTATTCTTTGCCACAATTTCTTCGTATTCTTTCTTCGTGATCTTTTCCGCTTTATAACCTTTCTTTTTAACAGCTGCAGCAAGTTTTTCATCCGTATTCTTTCCGTCTTTGTATTCCACCATAATGGTATTCGAGACGTGATCAATTTTCAGGTCTTTCACTCCTTTCTTAAACTTCAGATAATCTGAAACTTTTTTCTCGCAGTCGGCACAATCCATGTTGCTTTTAAAGCAAACAACTTTGTTCTCTTTTTTCTGGGCAAATGTTTCATTACCAGCAAAACCGATAAACATTGCCATGGAAAATAATAAAATTAGTTTTTTCATCTTTTCTAAGTTTTTAGTTTCAGGATTCAAGTCACAACTTTCCTTTCTTGATGTTTGCGGCTTTAGGCTTGAAACTTTTATTCCTAATTCAAATTAAAACGTAATCCGAGGTAGATTTTTCTACCCATTGTTGGCCCCCAAATATTAGTGGCGCTAAAGTTCTTTCCAAACGGATCATTGGCACCTTCAATCGGATTACTTTGTGTAAAATCAGTCAGATTTTCAACACCGAGATAAATATTCCAGTAGCGGAAATATTTGGTAACCTGGGCATTCATAATTGTGTAAGGCGAAAACTCAAAAATGTCTCCTGCGATATCTGCACGGTTCATCCACTCTTCATAAACACGCGGAATTCGTCCGCCACCATTTAATTGAATGGTGTAATCGAACATCCACTTTTTCAGATTTGTGGTATAATTCAGATTGATCAGTCCCTTATAATCGCTTGTTAACGGAGCCTTTTTCAATTCGCCGCCAATGGTTTCTTTAATGTCGTTTACGCGGTAAGCCAATAACATATCCAGGCGTTCTATTGGCTGCCACCTCACATCGACCTGAAGACTATTTGCGTAAGCTTTTTCGGTTGACGTCAACAGGTAAATAAATTCCGACGATGTTTCCCGGTCAACCACTAATTTTTGCTGAAATTCTGTTCGAAAGAATTCGACAATGATACTCAGGTCGCGATCCAGTAATTTGTAATTCTGAATAAAAGCAAAACCAAAGTTCCAGGCTTCTTCCTGAATGGCATCCTCTGCCCAATTAATCGGGCGCGAGTTGGCCAAAAGAAATGTATTTTCCGTAATTACATTTGCCGTTCGGTAGCCTTTACCGGCGCTTGTACGAATGGTGTAATGGTCGGCAAACTGGTAACGAAAATGCATACGGGGTGTAACAAAATTCCCAAAAATATTGTGAAAATCGGCACGAATACCAGCCATCAGTGTTAGCTTGTCGCTGGGTTTAAAAGTGTATTCGGTAAATATTCCCGGAACTTCTTCGGTGCGCTGTACATCCTGGCTGTAAAGCATTTCATTAAAGTCGTCGTAAATAAAACTTGCTCCGCTGTTCAGCACATGAATGGCGGCGTCGTCAAGATCCTGTGTGTAAACCAGGTTGCCGTAAAAACGTGTTTCATCAGCATCGTAGCTCGATAAACCGTAATACGATTTTGTTTCATGACGGGCAAAATTGGTCAAGATCGCCAGGGCCCGGTGATTATCTTGCGATACGATTCCCGACTTAAAAAATGCATCCACCCGGTTGGTTTCAATATTTACTCCATATGGATTGTCAACAGAAGGAATCATATCGCGATTGGCACCAAGCTGCCCCCCCATTCTGTCGTTCCACAACAACGTAACTCCGGCCTGCGCCATTGCTCCTTTGTGGTTGTTGTATTTCCAGCGGTTGGCCACCTCAAAAGTACTCGACAGCGGCGAATCAAGAAAACCGTCGTGGTTATGATCGTTTTCTTTCGACAGATCGCTGGCATGCACAAAAATACCTGTTGTTAGCGTGTCGCCTCTTATCTTGATATTTGAGTTTCCATTAAATTCATAACGGCCTTCATCGTTGCCATAAACATTCAGAAAAAGTTTTTCTTCGCTGTCCGGCTTTTTTAATTCAGCATTGATTTGCCCGGCAATCGATTCGTAACCATTCAACACCGACGCCGCTCCTTTCGAAACCTGGATAGATTCCAGCCACGGACCGGGAATATAGGTTAAGCCAAATGTAGTTGCCAAACCGCGAAGTGCAGGCATATTTTCCACCTGAAGCTGCGAATAAGTTCCATCCAGTCCCAGCAGCTTAATTTGTTTAGCTCCGGTAACGGCATCGCTGTAACTTACATCTACCGAAGGATTTGTTTCAAAACTTTCGGCCAGGTTACAACAGGCAGCTTTGTGCAATTCGGCACCGCCAATATTTTCGGTTTGAATGGGATTAATAACTGAAAGATAGGTTCCTCTGTCCTTTTGAATCACTGTCACTTCTTCCAGTTCAAGATTGGGTTGAAGAACCACTTCTATAGGATCAGTATCGTGTACATGAATCGCTTGTGGTACGTAACCCACAAAACTGAACACCAGCTTATTGCGCCCTGGTTTATTTTTTAATGTGAAGCTTCCGTCGGGCTGTGAGGCAGTACCTTCACTGGTACCTTCCCAAACCACATTCACGCCAGGAAGAGGCTGTTTTTCGTTGTCATCGCTGCCAAAAACTGTTCCTGAAACAGACTGGGAATTAGAAAAGAACGGAATTACCAGAAA
>DASQBW010000625.1:0-5664 GCA_035635015.1 Draconibacterium sp.
TAAAATGGAAACTGTTGGTGTAAACAGTTACGAAGGATAGATAATAACGATCATGACAAAATAAAAATCCCGGGCTTTAAAGTCCGGGATTTTTTATTGTAATTAATTGATTGATTAATTCATGTGTTTCTGAAGCATTCGGTAAATTGTTGATTTCCCAATTCCTAATTTAGATGCTACCAGACGAACATTTTGATTGTATTTATTCAAAAAGAATTTTACGATCTCGTTATTGTATTCTTCCAGCGTTTTTTCCTGGGCAAGCAGGTTTTGTACACTTTCGTCTACATTCATGTTTAGGTGGCTTGGTTTTATTAAATCCCGGCTGCACATAACGCAGGCCAATTCCATAATTGCCTTTAGCTCACGAATATTTCCCGGGTAATGATAGTTCGAGAGCATTTGTTTCGCTTCAGAAGAGATTGTTTTTGGATCCATCTCATTGTCTTTGCAAAATTCGTCAACAAAAAATTTGGCAAGCAAAATTTTATCGTTGCCACGCTGGCGAAGTGGGGGGATTTCAATAGGTAATCCCAATAGTCTGTAATAAAGGTCTTGCCTAAATTGGTCATCGCCAGACAATGCCGCAAGGTTTTTATGCGTTGCAGTTATAATTCTTACATCCAGCGGGATGACTTTGTTTCCACCAAGGCGCACCAGTTCGCGTTCTTGCAGTACCCGAAGTAATTTTGCCTGAAGGTTTAAGTTGAGGTCAGCAATCTCATCAAGGAAGAGTGTTCCTCCGTTGGCTAACTCAAATTTTCCAATTTTCTGAAAATCGGCACCGGTAAAGGCACCTTTTTCGTGCCCGAAAAGCTCGCTTTCAATTAATCCGTCAGGGATTGCCGAGACATTTACAGCCACAAAAGGTTTTGCACTTCGTTTTGAGTTGTAGTGGATTCCTTTGGCAACAAGTTCCTTACCAGTTCCGGTTTCTCCTGAAATTGAAACGGATATGTTGGTTTGTGTTGCTTTGTTCATTAGCTCAAAAACGTGTTCAATTTCGCGGCTGTTTCCCTTTATCAGATTTTTAAAATTGTATTTTTCCTTAACCGCCTCTTTGAGGTTGGTGTTCTCCGATTTTAACTGGTCTGTTTGGTAGATGTTTCGAATAATATTGCTTAGCTTTTCCCGGGTATCGGGCGCTTTCATAATGTAATCATAAGCACCGTTTTTCATCAGTTCAATAGCGGTGGAAATGTCATCTTGTGCGGAGATCACAATTACATGGGTGTTGGGTATTTTTTCCTGGATCTTTGCTAAAACTTCCTTTCCCGTCATGTCGGGAAGCGTGTAGTCAAGCGTTATAACATCAGGTTTTTCATCCATTGCATTGATAAAGTCTGTTCCGTTATGGAATACTTTTACCTGGAGCTGGTCGTCTAATAATTGTTTTTTGAGTACCCGGGCGTAAAGTACATTGTCTTCAACTATGAAAACTTTGTACTGGTTTAGTTTTTGGTTTGCCATTTCGTGTTGTATTTAGAAGGATTAAAAATAGATAAAATCTATATATAATACAAGAATATTGTCCAGATGTTGGAAAAATCAGCTTTTGAATCCCATTTTAAAATTAAATGTCCCGGTTTTTTAACTATTCTCATGCTAAAAAATTATGCCAATATGCAGCAAATAAGCTAATTCAGAAGTTTGTCTATTGTTTTTGTATTATGCGAAATTCACATATTGTATTTGTTGCACAACTACCACGCTGTTGCCTGATTTATAAAGGTGGAATTTATGAGGGAATAAGCTTAAATTGTTTAAGATCAATACATAACTATTTTTTATCTGAGTATTTCTTCATTGTTTTCATTTTTATCAATAAACATAAACCGTGTGACTACTATATTGTAAAGTCTGATACAACCTGGATGTATAATTTAATCAAGATTGTTAGCGGGGAGTAACTGGTGTGGTTTCCCAAAATTGTAATCAGTTTCGATATGAAATAGGTGAAAGTCTTTTTCAAAATGAATTCGTTAACCGCGGGACCTAAATAAAAAGTACTGTTTATCAATTTAAATTGATATAATATTGAGTAAGTATTAGCTGTTGATATACAGAGATATAATAGTAAGATCCTGAGAAAGGAAGAGTGTGATTGATTTTCAATTTTTAATAAATAACAATATATAACAACAGTTATTAAAATGTATTGTTAAATTTAAACGAAAGAAACTCAAAATATACATTAATGAATTATTCTGCATTTCATAAATTAACCTATGGCTTGTATTTGATTGCTACAGAGCTTGATGGGAATAAATATGGTTACATTGCCAATACCGCATTTCAAATTACCGCTGAACCATCTCAAATGGCAATAAGTTGTAATAAAAACAATTTTACCGCCCAAAAAATTTTAGACAGTAAAAACTTTTCGATATCAGTATTAAAAAAGGAAGTTGACACATCGTTAATTGGCAAGTTTGGTTTTATGTCGGGTGCCGATATTGATAAATTCCAAGGTGTTGAGACCATTACTGCAAAAACCGGTGCGCCAATCGTGGTCGATTCATCGGTGGCGTGGTTCGATTGTAAGGTGCTTGATTATAGCGATGTTGGTTCGCATTATTTAATTATTGCTGAAGTTGTGGATGGTGACAAAATTTCGAATGAGGAGCCTCTGACTTATGCTTACTACCATACGAAGTATAAAATGCTTTCGCCAAAAAATGCACCTACTTATATTGCTAAAGATAAACTGGATGAAGAACCAGATCCTGTTGAATTTGAGGAGGTAGATGAGAAAGAGGAGGAACATTCAGTAAGTGCCGACGGGATTTATTCATGCAATATTTGTGGATATCAGTATGATCCCGAAGAAGGTGATCCTTCGGCAGGAATACCTCCCGGAACACCTTTTGAAGACTTGCCCGACGATTGGCATTGTCCTTTGTGCAATGCAGCAAAGGAAGATTTTACAAAAGTATAGTCTTTTTTTATGCTATAAAGTGCGGTGAGTACCATCGCAAAATGGCTTATTTTTAGAATGTTTGCATTGACAAAGCCAAACTTCCTTTTTTGTATCAATACTAAATGGTAGTGGAGTGAATTCCGTTGTTCGGTGAGATCCGTCGCAAAACGGTTGATTTTTACTTTTGCCACATGCACACCAATAATATGTTCCAGGTTCCAGTAACAGTGCTTTCGGTGCCTTTTCTGCAATATGTGGTTTTTGCATAATTTGAAATTTTTATAATTGTTTAAAGATATAACTATGTTTCGGACAATTTTGTTGTTAACCTGCCTTTTTAACTTAATGTTATTTGGCGCAAGCAGCGCACAGGTGCAGCTAATGTTTTACGTTGGAACTTTTACTTCTGAAGGGGCAGATGGCATTTATTTATGCAGCCTAAATACAGAAACAGGAGAGGTGGTTTTGAAGAATACTTTTACCGGGGTTGATAATCCAACATTTTTACGTGTGGGAGCCAAAAAAGAGATTCTTTATGCAGTGTCACGGAGAAATTCAGAGAAAGAAGCCGCAGACGGTTTTGTGATAGCCTATCGTATAGGAGAAAATGGTGAACTTAATTTTTTGAACAAACAGCCTGCTAACGGAAGCGGATCGTGTTATGTTGATGTGTCTCCCGACGGCAAATATGTGGCCATTGCAACCTATGGCGGCGGTACAACTTCGGTATATCCGCTAAACGACGATGGAAGCCTGAGACAAGCCATTGCGGTGGTTCAAAATACAGGGAAAGGAATACATCTATCCCAGGAAAAACCTCACGCACACTCTATTCGGTTTTCGAAAACAGAACCAATCATATTCAGTACCGACTTGGGAACCGATCAATTAAATATCTTCAGGTTTGAAAATGGTAATTTGGAACCTTATACGCAGGAATTTGTAAAATTATCTCCAGGTTCCGGACCACGACATTTTGATTTCCACCCCTCTGAGAACGTTATCTACATAATAAATGAGCTAAATTCAACGGTTTCTGCTATTCGGAAATATGGCGATAAATGGTCGGTATTTCAGTATCTCTCCACTTTGCCTGCGGATTTCGATGGAGAAAATTATTGTGCAGATATTCATATTTCTTCGGATGGACGTTTTTTATATGGCTCAAACAGGGGGCATAATTCAATAAGTATTTTTAATGTTGATAAAGCAGATCAGAAGATGAAACTAAAAGGAACCGTTGCAACAGAGGGAAACTGGCCCCGTAATTTTGGTATTACTCCAGATGGGAAGTGGATGTTAGTAGCCAATCAGCGAAGTCATAACATTACTGTTTTTAAAATGAATACTGAATCGGGGATGCCAGAATTTAGTGGTAAACAGATCCACTTGCCTGCACCGGTTTGTATTGAGTTTTTGTAGTTGTTAGCTCAGTTTTGTACTAATCAGTTTTATAAATTCCTCGCGGGTAGCAACTTTTTCAAAAGCACCGGTAAAATCGGAAGTGGTTGTAATGGAATGTTGTTTTTGTACGCCACGCATTTGCATACACAGGTGTTGGGCTTCGATAACTACAGCAACACCCAGTGGTTTTAATGTGTCTTGTATGCAATCTTTAATTTGCGTTGTAAGTCGTTCCTGTACCTGTAACTGGCGGGCAAAAACATCAACAACCCGGGCAATTTTACTTAATCCGGTAATGGTTCCATTAGGAATGTAGGCAACGTGTGCTTTGCCTATAAATGGAAGCATGTGGTGCTCACACATCGAATAAATTTCAATGTCTTTTACGATAACCATCTGGCGATAATCTTCTTTAAACATTGCGGACCTCAATATCTCAACCGGATCCATTTGATAGCCCTGCAATAAAAATTGCATCGCTTTGGCCACCCGCTCCGGTGTTTTGTCGAGCCCTTCGCGCGATGGATCTTCGCCAATAATCTTTAAAATCTCTTTGTAATGACCAGAGAGTTGCTCTATTGAATCTTCATTATAAAAATCATTTCTCTGGTAGCCATTTGAACTGCTATACTTAGGTGAGCACATTTTGTTAAAATTTAATTCCATACAAAGATTAACTTTTTTTTATAAAATCAGTATTAAAGGGTAGGCGGATTTGAAAGAAGGCCTTCGGGACAAAAGGATTGATTATTATTCGCAAAACAACACGTTTACTATAAAATGTTAACGTAAAAAACATTGTAAGAAACGGAAATTTACAAACATTAAAAGTATGGACATTTTAATTGTAGCAGCAACTACGATGGAGATAAAGCTAATTGCTGATGAGCTTGAGAAAGTGGATGAAGAGAGTCATTTAGTTAAAACATATCGGTTTGGAGAACTCAAGGTTGATGTTTTGGTTGCCGGGATAGGTTCTTCGATTACCACCTTTCATTTGTCAACGCTTTTACATGCCAAAAAATACGACGTTGTGCTAAATGTTGGCTTAGCAGGAAGTTTGACTCAGGACCTGAAAATTGGAGAAGTAGTTAATGTTGTAAGCGAGGAATTTGCTGATTTGGGGATTGAGAAACAGTATGAGTTTCTCACCCTTTTTGAATCGGGGTATTTAGGGGTGAATGACTTTCCTTTCGAAAATGGGATGCTTAAAGCCAGTAATTCGAATGAATGGATAGGTTTAAAAAAGGTGAGGGGAATTACTACAAACAAGAGTTTTGGAAGAGATACGAGCATAGCAGAGTTGAAAGAAAAATTTACCGCACATGTTGAATCAATGG